>JAYSYV010000505.1:0-1765 GCA_043727245.1 Chloroflexota bacterium
CTGAGCGCCTCGCTTTCCGGTCGCAAAGCTCCGAAAACCGAACCGACGCTGGTCGCGACCGGTCATCCGGGTCTGTTGCCGGACGAAGCGGTATCCGGGGCGGGCGAAACCCCTGTCGAAGCGGGCCTTTTTACGGCCCGGCTGATTGGCTTGATTATTACGGCCTGTATCCCGGCGGTAATAGTCGGGGTAGCCCTGGGCGACTTCATTGAGGAGAATGTGCGCGAACCCCTTATCGTGGCCCTGATGCTGGCCGTCTTTGGAATTATCATGCTGGTGGCCGATAAACTTGGCCCCAGGACGCGCAAGATGGCAGACCTGACCTTTTCACAGGCTTTCTTAATCGGTCTATCCCAGGCTCTGGCCCTCGTGCCGGGCGTATCCAGGGCCGGAATAACTATGACTACCGGCCTCTTTCTGGGCCTTAAACGCGACCAGGCCGCCCGCTTTTCCTTCCTGATGGCAATTCCGATTATCGGCGGAGCCGGGGCCAGGCAAAGTTTAAGCCTCTTTAAGCAGAATGTTACTTCCAACCAGCTATTGTTGATGTTGGTCGGGCTGGTAGTAGCAGGAGTTTCCGGCTATTTCGCCTTGCGTTTCCTGATTCAGTTCCTGACCAATTTCAGCCTGGCCGCCTTCACCTATTACCGGCTGGCCCTGGCCGTGGTGGTGGTGCTAGTGTTTACCCTGGCCCGGTAATTTTCCAAAGCCGCTATTTACTGGCCTGAGTTCAGGTTAATCATACTGGCGGCATAGCGCTTCCATCTGCTCTTTGAACCAGCTTGCCAGCTCGCTATACTGAGGGTTAAGGGCCAGTTTGTCGCAGACCTGGTAAATTTTCTCACGGGTTTCTTTTACCTGCTTGAGTTGCTTTTCGCGCTTGCAGCTATCCAGGCTGGAAAGGTTATGCAGGCGGTCGGCCAGTTTGACCAACTGCGCTTCGGGCAGTCCACCCACAAGGCGTGGGATATATTGTTCTTTAGGCAATCCGGCCTCTTTGGTTAAAAGTTTGATAATAGCGCAAATCCGGCTGCCAAAGATAAATTCCAGGTCGGGCCAGGTTAGAATGAAACTATCTTCCATTACATCGTGCAAGAGGGCCGCGATAATTACTTCGTGGTCGGTCACGCCGCGTTCTAAAAGAATTAAAGCGGCCTTTTTAGGGTGTTCAAAGTAGCGGCCTCCGCCGTCACGGGCCTGTCCCCGGTGGCCG
Organism: Chloroflexota bacterium; assembly: GCA_043727245.1. Taxonomy (GTDB): domain Bacteria; phylum Chloroflexota; class Chloroflexia; order Chloroheliales; family Chloroheliaceae; genus 54-19. Next base: position 1,214 of record JAYSYV010000505.1, read on the forward strand.
TATTTTGAGAACCGGTAGGCCATCATTATCAGGTGGATTTGGGAGGGGATGAAGTATTTGTTAAGTAATTCTTCGAATTGGACTCGGCCTACTACCGCTGATTTTGCTTCTGATTTTGTTTCCATGTTAATTGTAAATTCCTCAATCTAACTTATCAGGTTATTTCTCCAAAATTAAATATAATTTATTATGCCATATCTAAATCTACGTTGCGGATTTTTCGAAATTGGTGGCTTCTGCGCTCATAGTATATATCTTTGGCTATTTCAATTTGGGCTTTTTGCTGGTAAAATTTTAATACAAAATTTCTAACCTGGAAGTTTTTTGAGTCCTTTTTGCCGACTGGCCGGAGAGTTGACGGCCCGTATAGCGAATTTTGTAAAGGAGTAAATAATGGCGAACGATACTGCGGTTACTCGGATAGATCCACCGGCAGTTGCCACGGAGAAAGAAACATTACTCGCTTTCCTGGACTACCAACGGGCCACCTTGCTGCAAAAAGTCCAGGGTGTTAGCGAAGAAGACCTGAAACGTCCGGCCTCGCCGCCTTCC
>JAYSYV010000506.1:0-5600 GCA_043727245.1 Chloroflexota bacterium
GGCCGCGATCAGCCAGTACGTCCGGGAACTGGATCAAAACCGGGCAGCCAAAGATCCCCTGGCGCTCCACCAGGCCTACGAACGCCTGACGGCTCAGGAGAGTTACACCTTGAAAGAGGCGGCTGAACTACTGCTATTAAGTCCAGACATATTGATCCAGGCCGTCTATAGGGGCGAGCTTAAAGCTGCCAACCTCAACCACCGAGTTACCCGGATTAGCCGGGAGGCTCTGGCTGATTGGTTGCGCCGTTCGACGGCTGAGGCGGTTAGCGTTAGCCCACTTAACTAACCATAATAATTAAGGACCAATTTTCTATCAGGTCTGGTAATATTTGGTTCACCACGTTACTGGGTCGACATAACCTTTCATTTAATCACTATTTGTAATTAGTTAAAAGAAAGGTTATCTCGACCCATTTATTTCAAATATTCAAAAGGATAAATTAATGTTCAAAAAAATTATCGTCCCTCTCGATGGATCGCCTCTTTCTGAAGAAGCTTTAGCTTATGCTACAAGTCTGACTAACAAATTGAATGCCACCCTTGTTTTACTGCGAGTACAGGAAGGTCGCCCGCTGGTAGTAGAGTTCTCGGAGTCTCCTCAAATTGATGCCGGTAATCTTATCCATTCTGGAAATATTCAGCCAGACAGACCTGGATTAGCCGGAACTGGTTCGGTTCCAGCCTACTCAACCGACCCGTACCAGACCGTTACAACCTATTCCGGCGAGCAGGATGATGAAGATTATCTTCAAAAGATTAAAGGGGAGTTAGTCGGGCTGGAAGCTAACCATCCCCTTAATGCCGAGCAGATTCAAACCAGGGTAATTTGTGGTAGATCGCCAAAAGATTTAGCGGCAATTGTAAAGGAAGAACAAGCGGACCTGGTCGTAATGACTACTCACGGCCGAAGTGGTCTATCTCTCATGCTCACCGGTAGTATTGCTGCAAAACTGATCCAACATACCAGCTTGCCGGTAATAGTAATCAAGCCTGAACAAACAACTGATAAGACCCAGGAGCAGTCTGAAAAGGGGGCTGTTGATTTCAGGCTTGACCCGATTCTGGTAACCCTGGATGGCAGCCCCGTTTCGGAAACTATCCTGGAGGCTGCCGCAGACCTGGCTCTTGGTTTAGGCGTCAAAATACATTTATTTGAAGAAGTTTCCAGCGTGATCCCGGGTGGGGTTGGCGGAGTTGGAGGAGTGGGTGGCTTTTATTATCTTCCGGAATACGACCTGGAAAAAGAAGTAGCTATTCTTAATGACCAAACCTCCCAATACCTCAAGGAAATTCAGGCCAGGTTAAGAGAAAAGGGTGTGGAGTGTGTAACGGAAGTTCAAACCGGTGAACCAAGAACTACTTTTGAGTATAACGGTGAGCCAGTGGCAAGAATAATCGCCTATGCCAGCCAGATAAAGGCCCAACTTGTGGCAATGACAACCCACGGTCGGGGCCAATTAGGTCAGCTAGTTTTAGGAAGTGTGGCTGCGGAAGTGGTGCGGCAGAGCCATTTGCCGGTGCTACTGATGAGAAAAGCGGTTCACTCAACTCATATAGTTAAAAATTAGAATACCTGCTTTTTGCCCCTGTCTTCTATTACTAAAAGCATATACCCAACAAAAGGCGGAATAATCGTGTAGTACGGTGAATGTTGTGTATAAGGCAGTCAATATTTTCCTGAAGTCTACGCTCACCAAAATTACTTGCTTTACATAAGTAGGTAGGTAGGATTGTCAGGTATTAGTCAGGAGGTTAAGGTCTCCTGGCTAATACTTTGGACCGTTGGAACGGTCAGGGTTAGCCTGGTTGCTTTGATTCTTTCGCTCTCATCCATAGAGTTCAAGAGCTTACCGCTTCATTTCTCAAGCAAGTTGCCGTGGCTGCCGCCGATGCTGGCAGTTTCGGCCACCGGCCTCTTAACGGTCGAGCCAACCGCCTATCTGTTGGGTTGACGGGGTGGCTATGCTAGGGGCATGGGGAGGGGTATGGTATTTATATAAATCCCCGGATGTAGCTGGCCGTTTCTTCCCCAGGCAAAAAAGTCAACCGTAGATTTCCACAAACGGGTTTCAGGCCCACTCTAATAACAATTCTTCTGGCAAATCTTTGTGCTAAACGCGCTGCCTCCCAAATAAGCCCTCGGTCTGAATGAAGCAGCGCCATAGGTTATTCCATTCCCAAACTGGAAGAACCTTCGAGCATTCAGGATGTTCAATATCTCCAAAGACACCCTAAAACCGAACCAGGCGCGAAGATCAAACCGACTTAAACCGCTTTATGTCCGCGCCACTGGTGCCAGATCAAGCTCACCAGCCCAATGATAAAGAGTGGGGTGTAAATTTGTGGAATCCGCATCGCAAACCAGCGCGGGAGAAAGATGTCGCTGATCTGGCCTTTGGTTGCACCCAGCTTTTCAGTCCATTGAGTGAGGGGACAACGCCAGTGGTTTCCAAAGAAAACGGCACCCTCAGTAAGCACGATTAAAATAGCCAGGACCGTCCGGCGAGTTGACCGGCCCCGTAGGCCAGTTACAAAAACATACAGGACGCTGGTGGAATTTACGGCAAATATAGCCGTATGGATTGATTTAATGGCGAAAATAGCCCGCCGGTGCGAAGGCATCCTGGCCCTTATTGAACCCTTCTTTAATAAGTCTACCGGTGAGGTCGGCTTGTGAGTCGAATTTAATAGCATATAAGGTTCCTTTGTTTTACATCAAGATGCCCAGGTAGCCCCCCGGCCCACCTACCCCAGACGGGCCGATAGGTAGTTTATCTGGTCGTAGTAAGAGAACTAAATCTCAATTCGGTAGTAGTAGTAGAGAGTAGATTTTCCGGGTAACCGGCGGCCCTTTCAACTCGTTCTTTGATACCCAGCAACATCTTTCGCTCCATAATAAAGTGGATTGGTTCAAGCAAAGCCTGGTTGATAAGAAAAGCAGGAAAACTCAGATGGTAAGTAGACCGGAAGCGGATAATCAGGCGGCACTTTGTTTCGTCTTCCTGCTCCAGAATAAAAGCCCAGGAGGCAAAAGGCAGACTGGTGCCAGTGGTGTCCTCAAAGCTGCCCGGTGTGACTATAACCAGCGCCCGCTCCGGCTCAAGTACCGCTACTTTGAAAGCAAAATCCGGCATTCCTGCTTTGACCGGTGGAGGGGCCAGGCGCAATAGGCTACCCACTTTCAGGTCCTGGAATTGAGATAGAACTCGGTCGGCGTTGTGAATGTCGCAACCTACCAGGTTTTCCAGCCAGTCGTAGCTGTAAAACCCGCCCCGACCCTGACCGATTTGGACCAACCAGGGCCAAACGCTGGCTGCCGGAGCCTTGATAGTGATCGCATGGGTCGCCTTATAGCGGGGATGGTCTATCAGGTTGTCTCCCAGCAACCGGTCTTTTACTTCTCCGTCAGTTGCGCCCCAGTGTAAAATCCAGGGACGGGCCAGTCCCAGGTAGGCTTCGGTGACAATTGCCCCGGCTGCCAGGCTATATAACAGGCCCTTCCCTGAATGGTTGGTTTTTTTAGACGTTTGAAGGCCATTTACCATTGGGTCAAGATCTTCCTTAAAGTTTTGCATCTTCATGGTACTTACCTTACCTCTTCATTTCTGAATTGCCCAGAGACCTACTTATTGATTGATCGCTAATAGCCCGCAACCAGCAGCGGTTACCTCCGGTTATTTTCAAGTGGGTTCATGGTCGCCTGTTTCTTACGCAACAGCAAAACCACCAGTACCAACAACAAGTTGAAGCCAAACACCACCCCGGCGAGCTTGACCGGATCAACAATCGGCTTGAAGGTGGCATTGCCATCACGTAGCTGGATGAAACCGGCCGGTACGGTTGATACGCCGCCGCCGCCGCCGATGCTCGCTTCGGCCTTTTTAGATTCAGCCTGGCCGCCGCCAAAACCCCATCCGCTCCGGGCTACCGGGATAATGGTCAGGCCTTCGCGCTCTACTACAGGGCCAAATATTGCGGCAGACCGTCCCCCTCGCTCCAACCGGTCTGTCAGTTTTTCCATAAAGTCAGGTTTGAGATTGACTTTGAATTGATTTTCTTCCTGCTGGCCCGCTTCAACCCCGGCTTTTACCGGGTTGTAACTGTTAGCGTTCTTCTGTTCCATTGAAACTGTCATGATGAAATCCTTTCTTGCTTATCTACCTTACTGGACAGCGAAGTTGGTACACATTATGGGAATGAATATCCACTAACTTAACTACTCACACTCGCTCTCCAATACTTATTTTACTACCGGATGGTGAATATTAAGGTAGAAATTGCACCTGGTTGATAAAATTATTGCTTTGAGTATTTTAAGGGGTTGTTGAGCTGGCTGGAAGGAGATTGTGCCTTAGGGGATTACAATGATGAAAGCCAGTCAAAAACTTGCCCATTCCTCTCTTAATAGACAAATACCCTTTTTCAAATTCCGTATACCTCTTTTTAAACCTTCAGGGATTAAAATATAACTGTAAAGGAATGAAAGAAGCGTAGATCTTGAAGCCAATGCATGCTTTAGCCCCGAATGAAATGGCGGGAAAGGGCTGGTTATCATGACAAAGCGCCATTTATCCTCATATCATATGAAAGAAGGCTCACACATGAGCAACCTAACTAGTAATCAGCAGCAGTCCAGCGCGCCGGTGGACGAACAAAATACTGTTCTGCCGCCACAAAGCCCACAACCCCCAACCGGAAATGAATATGGCCCTGGACCTGACCCAAGCTACTTACCACCAATTTATTACTCTTCCGGTAATTATAGCCAGCCACCTGGCCCATACCTGGCCCCACCGGGCTATCCTCCCATTCAATCCCAACCCTATATTAAGTGGTCGAATGTTCGAGGTGACGTGGTTGGTTTCCGGCGACGAGTGTTAGCCTTGTTGATTGACGGGTTTATTATAGGTATACCTTCCAGCATTTTCTATAGTCTGTTTACTCTTGTAGTTTTCGGGCCGTTTATCGCTGATTGGAATACCTGGGGAGCGACTCACTACCCGTTTAGCTGGAGCAGCTCAATCATTTTCTGGGGCTTATACGCCTGGTTCTGTTACACTTTTTTAAATGGTAACACCCTGGGCAAAAGCGTAATGGGTATCAAGCTGGTGAACCCTGACGGTAGTAAGCCAACTTTACAAACATTTTTGCTGCACTACACGGTCGGTTATTTCATCAACGGCCTGGTTCTGGGGCTTGGGTTTGTATGGGTCCTATTTGATCCTTACAAGCAGACCTGGGGTCAAAAGTTGTTCAAGGATAGCACCATCCGCGGCAACTGGTAATCCCGGACATTAAGCTCTACCCACCAGCATAGCTAAACAAGTTAGGCTTCACCCCTCAAAGGTGAAGCCTTATTTACTTTAAAGTAGAAAGACCTCATTCCACTGACTGCCAATACGGCAAACCAATTGTTCAGGGTTTGTAAGAACTTGCTAAATCTAAAGATTGTCCGACTAACCATTAAAAGTGATATTGAGGGCAAGCAAGTCAAATTTCATAGATTGAATATCAGGAGTCCGCACTAACTCCTCAATAGGTTTTAAATATATACCAATAATAACCAAATTCTGATAGATTTGAGCCCTTTATCAGCC
>JAYSYV010000507.1:0-1762 GCA_043727245.1 Chloroflexota bacterium
CAACGGCGCGGCTTTTTACCCTCAAAAGTGAATTTAGAAATTCAAAGTGCAAATTTAGTGCAAAAGTTAATTACTGGTATATAACTTGATTTAAATCCTTAAACATGGCAAAACTTTACTAAACTTTTAGGAGGGGACTTGCGTATAAATCTATTAAAGTTATAATTAATAAGTGATTAGATTTCAGGTAAGTTAGTTTTTATTTTTTGATGTTTATGTTCTTTTTTTTGCAACGAAGCTTAGGCACGCTTAAGGACGATTCAGCACGGTTATTCAGGAGGTTTTCCACACTTTGGATATTGGGAGTATTTTGGGCCACAGCGCGGCTTATTCAGTGATAGCCCAGACTCAAACGCAGGAGGCAACCGCCCCTAGCTTTGGGATTTGGGGATTGGTAGCGGTTCTAGTGCTGGTGGCCCTTAACGGGTTTTTTGTAGCGGCGGAGTTTTCCCTGGTTAGCGTGCGGCGCTCCAGAATTGAACAGCTTATTTCCGAAGGTAACAAAGGCGCGAAAGCGGTTCAAAGGTCTATCCTTCATCTTAATAATGTAATCGCTTCAACCCAGGTCGGAATCACCCTGGCTAGTTTGGCTCTGGGCTGGGTCGGTGAACCGGCCGTCTCGGACTATGTACGTCCGGTGATCACGCTGGTATTGCCGGGGCGCGACCTGGAAACGTTTACCCATACCATAGGGATTATCCTATCCTTTATTTTGATTACAACTTTCCATATCGTAATGGGCGAGTTGGTTCCCAAGACCATTTCGCTGCAAAAGACTGAAAAAGTCGCGATATTCGTCTCTCGGCCCCTGGAAATATTCCGCCAGGTTTTCCGGCCCTTCATCTGGGTAATCAATGGACTGGGTTCGTTTGTAATCCGCTTGCTGGGGATGCAGGTACTTGGGGAGAATGCGAAAGTTCATTCGGTGGACGAGCTTGAAATCCTGGTGACGGAAAGCCGCGAAGCTGGTTTTCTCGATAAAGACGAAGAAGTCCTGCTGCACCGGATATTTGATTTTGGCGATAAAACGGCCCGCCAGGTTATGCTGCCCCGGACCGAAGTGGTCGGTGTCCCAGACGATGCCAAGCTGGATACAGTCCTGAAACTGGCCGCCAACGAACGCTATACGCGCTTCCCGGTTTACCACGAATCGCTGGACAAAATTACCGGCGTGTTTCACGTTAAGGATTTGTTTAGCCTTATGAGCAAAGGTTATTTGCCCGAAAAGGCCCAGCAGACCTTCCAATTAAGCCAGGTGGTCCGGCCTGTATTAACCGTCCCGGAAACTTTACACGTAACCGACCTTTTAACCCAGATGCGGTCCGGCCAGGTCCATATGGCAATCCTGATTGATGAATACGGCGGTACAGCCGGTATCGTGACCCTGGAAGATATTCTGGAAGAAATTATTGGCGATGTGCGAGATGAGTTTGATACCAAAGAGGGTGGCGTTCAAAATGACATAGAAGTCAGGCCGGATGGCACTACTTTAGTCAGTGGACTTTTCTTGCTGGAAGATGCCATGGAGCGGTTCGACCTGGAAGTAGCTGAGGAAGAATTGGATGAATATGACACGCTGGGCGGTTATATACAGGGCCAATTAGGCCGGGTTCCCCATATAGGTGATGCTGTTACTGTGGGCAATTACCGGCTCCAGGTGGAAGAAATGGACGGGTTGCGGTTGGACCGGATAAGCTTTATCCCGATTCAATCCGATCCAGCCACCACCGAGGAACCCGTTATTCGACAGCGGAATTAAACT
>JAYSYV010000508.1:0-1759 GCA_043727245.1 Chloroflexota bacterium
GTAGGCGCAGATAATAAGTACCTGGCCCTAAATTATCGAAGCGGAATCCGCCGCTGCTAATGGGCGTGGTCGAGGTATTGTAGGGGTCGAGGTTTAACAGGGTATCGGCTGGGTCGCCAATACCCGTCACTGTACCCTGGATGATTGAGATACCGTTGGGCGGAAAGATGCCGGTTCCGCCCGTGACAATCGCATTGGCAATCCGGCTGGCATTGACCCGGCCATGCCCAACCTGGGCGCTGTTATAGCCGGGGATTGGGTCGGCAGTATTTTCGAGCAAAGCTTTAACCTGGGCTGCGTTAAATTCCGGTTTTGCGGCCAGAATCAGGCTTGCCAGGCCGCTAACAATGGCCGCCGAAAAACTTGACCCATCTAAATAAAGATAATAACTGTGTACATCCAAATAAGTTTGGGCAATGTTTGTAGTTTCAGTAATAAAACGCACTCCATTAATAATTTGTACATCCGAAACTATGGTGGTGGCATCTTTAATCTTATACCTCTGTTCCTTCTGATAACAACTGTTAATATCAGAATTATCACAGGGATAGAAAATCCTGGAAACCGGGTAACGGTAATAGTACTGCGGGTTTTTGCAACTTTCACTGGCATCTTTGAATGTTACAGATTTATTAACTATTTTGGTAAAATTGAAATCAATAGGTGTAATTACTGGAGGATTGATAATGCTATCCTGCGATCCCTGGGCGGTGATAAAGTCACAGTAGGTCGTGAAAATATCCTTTCCGGGTGCTACTACCGAAATATAATTGCCATACTCGTTGAAGACCAACTTGTCATTTATGTCGGTTGCCCCAACCCCGATTACCCCAGGATAAGCTGCCGGAAAGCTAGATTGTGCAAGCTGATACGGCCCCACAGCGGCGACTATTAGCGCCCCTTTGTTTTGGGCATAGGTAACGCCAGCCTGGAGAACCTGGACAGGTGAGTTACTTTCCACGCTCAAACTCAGGTTGATAATTCTGGCTCCTTTATCGGCGGCGAAGGCAATACCTTGCGCCACGTTCAGGCTGGTCCCCATACCATCCGAGTCCAATACTTTGACCGGCAAAATCCTGGTCTGCCAGTTCATCCCGGCAATTCCAAGTTGGTTATTGGTAGTAGCCGCGATAATTCCGGCCAGGGCAGTGCCATGCCCGTTGTCATCGAAAGCTTCCACAACTGGCGGATTGGCTACAAAATTAAAACCGGGGATTGACTGATACCTGTCGCAGATGGCATTGAAATTAACAGGATTAGCTTCTGTTCCGGTTAAGGCATCTATGTTCCCAGCGGTGACAAAAGTGGCCGGGGTAGCAGTGCCGGAAACATTAGTAGAATTATAGACAAATCTGAAGTTAGAGTTGGTCAGACACATATCCTGGTGAATCGGGCTAAGGCCGGTATCGACAATCGCCACGGTTTGAGTAGTGCCAGTAACTATATTCCATAAATCGGTTATCCCGATTTTGCTTAAATACCACTGGCGGGATTGGGTATCGCCATTCGGGTCAACGTAGGTTTGATTATAAAGCGGGTCATCGGGTGGAGGGGTACCAGGAAGACTATTAGCGTGAACAATAAAGTTCGGTTCAGCATATTCCACGAGTGGGTCGAGCGAAATAGCGGCGACCAGTTTTTGCATATCGCTGCTTTTATTAGCGAAAAACTGGAAGTAGCCGGGTAGTTGGTCTAAATCGCGAAAACTGGCGAAGCCGTAGGTTTGATTTATCGAGTTGCGTAAGAGGCGGTCCGGCTC
>JAYSYV010000509.1:0-1755 GCA_043727245.1 Chloroflexota bacterium
CTTTCGATATGGTACGGGTAACTGCCCTATAAGGTATTACACTCTATTACATTCCAGGAACGGGATAAGGCCGGGCGGCCTTTATCCTCGTTCCAGTTACGGGTAAATTTGGGAACGGTCGGTCTCGCATACTGTTCCCTGTAGCGATAAAGGAGAAACGCGATGTTGCGAAGTAATTCTTTCTTCAGGGAAAGATATTTACATTTGTTCAGCGCCTTGTTACTGGCTCTGACTATCATCCTGACCCCGGTCGGAATAGCGAGCGCCGACTCGCAAAATGACAAGGGGCGTAACCCTGCTTATACCAACCCGCTTAACATTAAGATACCGGGTGGCGGGCTGGTCGAGAGTTGCGCCGACCCATCTATTATTCACAGTCAGAAACCTGACGACGAAAACTGGTATATGTTCTGTACCACCGACCCGCTTAACGACCAGGACCGTAACGTTAACGGCTTTAACTTTCACAACATACCAATCCTCAGCTCACGCGATCTGGTTAATTGGACCTATCTTGGTGATGTTTTCGCCACCAAGCCGTCCTGGGTCACGGGCGGTTTATGGGCGCCTGACATTGAATTTTTTGACGGCAAGTATTACCTTTATTACACCGCAAGCGACACCAATCTACCGGGTGGCGGCAGCGCCATCGGGGTAGTTATCTCAAATTCACCAGCCGGACCCTGGACCGCGCCGAATCCTGATGCCCCGGTAGTGGAACCGCATGGCCCGACCGGCGGCGACCCGAATGCCAGGCGCTGGGTCTTTGACCCGGATGTTATAGTCTACGGTGGCAAGAAGTATATCTTCTACGGCAGCTATTTTGGCGGTATTTCTTCTCGCCAGCTTTCGGATAATGGCTTTACCTCGGACCCGGCCACTCAGACCCAAATCGCCATTGATAACAAGTATGAGGGAGCCAACCTTTACGAGCATGGCGGTTACTGGTATCTCTTTGTCTCAGCCACGGACTGCTGCAGAGGTCCACTCACCGGTTATGATGTCTTTGTGGGTCGGTCCACCAGTCCCTTCGGGCCTTTTGTGGACCGGGAAGGTATTTCTTTGCTGGCCGGGCGAGCCGGCGGGACTCCGGTCATAACTATGAATGGCAACAAGTGGGTCGGTCCCGGCCATAACGCGGTCTTCAAGGACTTCGACGGCCAGGATTGGACGGTATACCACGCCGTTGACCGCTTTCATCCGTACTTTGAAGGTACAGCCGATTTTACTAAACGACCGGTCCTTATGGACCCGTTGGACTGGACAAATGATGGCTGGCCGGTCTTACGAGGCGGTTTCGGCCCCTCGGATAAACCTATGCCCGCTCCAGCCGCCCAGCCAGGCCAGGATACTCAGTACAAGCCGCGTTTTGCCAAAGACGATAAACCGGCCAACCTGGAAAAAGCTTTCTCGGACGAATTTAACTCAAATAAACTCGACTCCGGCCAATGGACCTGGATTCGTAAACCTATGGATGGTACTTCTGGGTTCGTAGGCGGCACTTTCCGCTTCGATACTCAGGCAGCCGACCTTTTTAAGGATAGCAACAATGCCTCTGTCCTGGTCGAAAACGCTCCCGAGGGCGACTTTGTAGTCGAAACGAGAGTGAAGGTAAGTGTTCCGGCGGAAGGATGTTGTTTTAACTATGTCCAGGCTGGCATGGTGATCTATAAAGATGATGATAACTTCATCAAGCTGGTCAATGCTTCTATCTGGAACACACGCCAGACCGAGTTTGCCAAAGAAATAACGGCC
>JAYSYV010000510.1:0-5568 GCA_043727245.1 Chloroflexota bacterium
TTATTTTAGCCGGAATGGTACTACCTGTAGTTCTAAATTGACACGCTTTGTCTGTAAGTGGTAGTCATTTCGATTACTCCGACAGGCTGCTAGCCCCCGATTTTGAACGGTCTCCAACACAACCCTATTGGTGTCCTACTTATGGTCAGACACCAATGTTGACTTTCGGCCTGTTTTGGCATAACCAAAAACCGCTATTGCTTTGTTAGGAACAGCGGTTTTTGAAAACTGGTAATTAAGTTCGTTAGGGTCAAATTTATGCTTCAACTACTAACTTTCATCAGACGTGGGTAGCAAGAACTCTAATACCAGCAATGCGCCAGTTGCTCACAGTATTATTGTAAAAGAAAGGTTTGTACACCGTAATCGGAATATCACTATTGGAAATTTTCTAAACCTAGATCTTCCAAATAGGGGTAAGGATGAGGCATATCAACCGCTATATTGTCCGAACTTAGCTTTGACATAGATTGTTTCAATTCCTGTTTTGCTACTGTAGCAGTAACGTCAACCAGGAAAACACCCTTTGATGATTGTAGAACGTTGAAGTCGCTGATGTTAAAAGTTACCGTAGCGTCTATAAATCCCTTGAACTCTGCACCTGGCGAATGTTGCTGAATAAAAGCCTTTTGGGATTCGAATTTAGCTTGAGGTAACATAACATTTCCTTCTGGAACACCACCCAAAACAGAACGTTCACCGCTGGGGGTCGCCATACGAATTATGTAAGATTTTACACTTAGCTTTCTGTCCTCAACTAAACGAGTAAACTCATCTAGACTAAGCGGGTGATTGAAGGTTATTAAAGCCTCTACTTGTTTGAGGTTGTTAGCCTCTAACTTGACTGCTAAAGCTTTATTGGCAATAACGTGAGACTTCAAGGCTGTAACACTGCCGGTATCATAGCTGATTGACAAGTTAGCCGTGTTGTTGGCTTCTGCCTCGATGTGGTATTGCCATTCCCCACCGTCCTTAACAACGGTCTGGGACTTGGAATCAGCCGATAATTGACTGGTAAATAGTAAGCCCACGAGCACAATTACAGCTACAAGTGAACATCCTAAAACTAACCATCCTTTTAAACCTTTTAAGTTCATCAAGAAATTCTCCTAATTAAAGCTACTCGGTGAATTTGGCTTTCTCCTTGAGCCAGTTTCCCAAATAGCTCGTGAAATTATCCTCTCAACAGGTATAATTACCATAAGGGTGATAATAAACGCTAGGTGGATGAGGGTAAGAACGATTATTTTGATCAAGACAAATCTTGTCCATAAAGTCTTTACCAGTTGGCGGTTGGGGACTTACCCCGTTAGTAGTGGCGTTTCCGTTCCAATCCAACCAATAAGTATCCAATGTGAACTGTGTGTTGGTAGTAGGACTTGCGTAAGGACTGTCTTGGTACTGTAATTGTAAAAAGTAATTAGTTCCAGCGTAAATAGTTGAGGGTTTGCGATCCATAATCAGCCTGACCTCATCTGTATAACTACCCCCGCCATTAGAACAACCATTACTCTTATACACAGGTGTTATATATGCATAGTTAGGTGATGACCAGTAACCATTAGCGTATATATTCTGGCAGTTGTTCCCAAATACATTTTGATTATGAAAAACTACAGCAGGCTTATTGTGATTACCACCTTGTAAATTTTCACTGTTACTCATCCAAGTAACTCCAGCGGCCGATCAGTGAAAATCAAGCGAAAGAGTGTAAATACCTCTACCATTGACATCTTGGCCATAATCAGTATGGTATGATGCCTGTTGAATACTGTACTGGTCAGAATAATGACCAGAAGGGTATTGGTCAAAATCATAAGCCCTTGCCGAGTTGGCAGTTTCAGCACTGATTGCTATTATCATCAACAAAGCAAGTATAACACCCTTATACTTGAATCTTCGTTCCTTGTTTAGAAACATAATTCCTACAATTAGTTAAAACCTGTTAGAAGCACTGATAAGCATAGTTCCTTTACAAAGAACTTAACTGAATGCGTCCAAGGGTAGCAACCGATCAGGTTTGTAAGTTAGTGAGAATAAGCACTATCTGTTCTAAACTTTTAGAGCTACTTACTTAAGATTACTTTGACCTATCAATAATGCGTTAAGTTCAGGAGTGGAATAGGGCGTACTTTAATAATCGAATATCAAGGAGATAAGGTCATCCCCAGGCCTGAGAGAACCCCGCTGTGGTAAAGTTCGGTTATCTAACGACCAACTTTATTTAGAAAGGTTCTCTCATTATGGATTTTACCAGTTCGCCCCGGTTTTTTCACCTGTTAGTCGCTCCCTTACTTTCGCTTTTACCCCAGGCCATCCAAGGTCAGCGCTCTAACTGGCGCTGTCATAAGTGTTAATTACGGTTGTCAAGTGCTAGAAATTCCGTCGGGAAAATGCCATGACCGTCCGCTAACTTTTCGTTTTGAAAAAACTTATCCAGCTTGTTCAGCTGCCCCGTCCTCTTGCGTCGAAGCTTTTGCATTGCTGTTGCCGTTGCCATTTTCTATCCCTTTCGGCCCAGCCCCGAAAACTTCTTTTCCTAAGGTACGGTAACTGTTTCCCCTCAAATAAAATACTTCCCCGTGATGCAAGAGCCGGTCGATGATCGCTACCATTAAAGCCGTATCGTTGCCTCCCACCAGCTCTCCCCAATTCGACAGACTTTTATTCGAAGTAATTACCATGGCCCCTTTTTGGTAGCGGCCGCTTACCAGTTCATATAAAATTGGTCCGATCCGCGCGTCCGCCGGTAAATAGCCCAATTCATCCAGGATTAATACCTGGCACTTGAGCAGTGGATCGAGTACTTTTTCTACTCCATTCCGGTCTGTTGCGGCCAAAACAGAGTTCACCAGTTTTTGCGCCGTAATAAACCGGACTGTGTAACCCAATTGCACCATTTTTACCCCAACACTTACCGCCAGATGCGTTTTTCCCAACCCCGAACTACCGATCAAAAGCAGGCTCTGGCCTTTTTCCACAAAGGCGCTGTCGAAATACCGTAGTAAAATACTTCGTTTGAGCTCAGGATGGCGGTTCCATTCAAACTGTTCAAGCGTCGCTTCAAACGGAAATCCGGCGGCGCTTAAACGTTTGCGAAGTTGGTTCTCTTCGCGACCCAGTAATTCTTCAGTCAGTAATTGCTCCAAAAACTCACCGTAATCCATGCCGCTCTGGGCCGCTCGCTCAATCCATCCGGCATACACTGCCCGCATCCGCCCTAATTTTAAGGTGGTTAACTTTTGCTCCAGGCTTTCCATATTACCGCCCGCCTTCTGCCACTGTGCTCGCACTCGTTCCAACGGTGGCTCCCCCAGTTTCTTTCAACTGCAACTGTAGCTGGTTTCGGTTGGCTACCAGAACTTCGTAGTGGTCCAGGGGACGGGCCACCTGGTCCTGGCCGGGTAACTGACTTAACCATCGAGCTGCTTCATCAACTCCAACTCCAACTCCAACTCCAACTCCAACTGCTTTCGGTGTAGTTTCACCAAAGCCATTCCGGGCGGAATAAACCGGAATCGAAGTGGCTGTAAATGTAGTTGCAGACCCGACGGGTTTGAGGTTCGAGGTCAAAGCCGTAAGATATTCTGCTCCATAGGCTTGCTGTTCAGTGGCTAATTCCACCGCCGCCACGAATTCCGCCTCTCCGACTTGCCGGGCCAGGGTGTAAAGCTGTTGAACTTGAACTGTCATGGTGGCTCTTTGCTTTTGACACAAAAAGGCCACATACGTTTGGACTACCGGCGACAATTTCACCAGCCAGTCCCGGTAGACCATGGTCCTGGCGCGAGGCTTGATCTCAAAAGCTCGTTCGTAATGTTCGGGCTCGACCATACGTTGGTTGCGCCCAAAAGCACGGGGGTGATCTGCCACCAGTTCGGCCCCCTGGTAAAGTTTAATTCTTTGGCGGTGAATCCGGGCTGTTAAAGTTTGACCGACCAGGGAGGAAGGAACGCTGTAACGGTTATTTTGGAAAGTAACGGTGGCTTCCCGGTTGACCATCAGGCTCTGGAACATTCCGTAGTCACTAGCACTACCGGGTAGTTTGCCCAGATGCGGTTGTTCTTTTAGCCATAGGCTGGCCGGAATCTTTTCGGTGGCCTGACAAGCTCGTTCGAAATTGACACTGTGCAGCCACTCTTTTAACTGTTGGTTGAGGTCAGCTTCGTCGTAAAAAGAGCGGCCTGCCAGAAAGTTATTTTCTGTAAATTTGACCAGATTCTCAACAGCTCCCTTCTGGTTTCCGCTCGCCGGAGCGCAAGCTTCAGGATGAAAGCCAAACTCCACGGCCAGTTTCTCCCAAACTGGATTCCACACCGGTTGGTTATTTTCATCTCGGCGTAGCACGACCGTCTTCATATTGTCGGTCGTACAGACCCAGGGAACCCCTTCAATTAACACGAAACTTTCGAGCAAGCAGCGGACCAGTGTTTCTTCGACCATGTTCTTTTGGAAGCTGACAAACATAAACCGGGAGTATTTGAGCCGGGCGCAAAAGAAATACCAGGTTTGCGGTTCGGAACCGACGCGGGTGAATTGAAGTTTGCGGATTTCACCCCAATCGATTTGTAGGAATTCGCCGGGTAACCCTTCAAAACGGACGGCCATTTGGCGACCTTTGGCCAGTCGTTCCAGGCGCAACTGGCGAACGTAATCGTAAAAGGCGGTGGGTTTACCCCGGTAAGGATGTTCGTAATCTTGCTGGGCCAATTCAAGCATTCGTTTGACCTGCAGGTTCTGCTCAAACCATTTTTCGATGGGCTCTTTGAAGACAGCGACACTGCTGAGGCGTTCCCGCGGGGTGGGCGTTTTGTCGGTCGGTTCGATCAGAGCACGGGCTACCGTGCGAGGGTCATTTTGAACAATCTCAGCAATCTGGGCATTGCTATATCCCAGCTTTTTAAGATATTTAATGGTGCTACGAGCCATAGTTTTTAACATCTCCTGGCGGCTCCTTCTTAAAGTGGTATTTGTAAATAACCTTTTAAGAAGGATAGCCGATTAGGCCAGGCATAGCATTTTTAGACCGGAATCCGTTGCATTTATCTACCGTATTCTACACCTGTTACACTTTATTCAAATGAGTCGTGCCGTAACCTCTACTACTCGGCACTTCAGATTGCGTTTTACAAATAGAAGGATGATCAGAGGCAAAATTAGAAGTAATAAAATCAGGTTAAAATCAATTTAGAACACTTGTTTACCAGTTTGCCCTTCGTTTCAGCAATGTTGACCTTGGGCCTACCATGCACGGCCAGCTTACCGGCCAGGTAACGACACGCTTCCAAGAGTGCTATAGCTTTAGCTCTTTTCAAACTATCCCCCGAATACTCTTTGCCACCAAACCCTTTTAACTGGTTCAGGGGCCGGTTCTGGCTTTGAGGTAGTATTGACTGGCGCGGCTGGTTCCAGGGCTGGCTGGGGCTGTGGTAAAGGCTGGGCGGCTTCCAGCGCTCGGAGCCGTTCTTTCAATTCGCCGTTCTCATGGTCCAGGGCGGATACCTTATCCTGCAATCGGTCTATTATTTCGAGCAACGGCTTTTGGCTACGCTCCACCAGCACCATAAA
>JAYSYV010000511.1:0-16795 GCA_043727245.1 Chloroflexota bacterium
TCGTCTTTGGTCCGCCGATAGCGTGGAGCGCTGACGGCCACTTGCATGACCTCCAAATCGGCCTGGAAATTGCCTACGGCCTGCCGCCGGTGGAAGCCCCGGCCTGGCAAAAAGCCCTGAAGGACTGGGATGAGGCTTTCCGGGAAGGCCAGGATACTTTGCCGGGGCAAGAAGGCGCTACCGTGCCCAATTTGAACCCCACTCTCTCTTGAAACCGTTACGCATGGGTTGCCCTATGCTATAATAAAAAATCATCCGGGTAACTAACGGTGTTATAGTGAAGGGAGTGGACCTTTGACCAGCCGATTAGTGCTAAAAGAAAACCTCGTGTTTATGGTTAGCGCCGATGACGGCGATATACCTCAATCCAATCCCCACGGTTGGGGCCTTTATTACAAAGATACGCGTTACCTGAGCGTGCTGGAAATCAAAGTAAACGGTCACTCGCCAGACTTACTGACTTCTTCCGGCGAATTTAACTTTATGGCTAACATCCAGAGCGCCAATCCCTTCATGCAAGCCCCCTCCAGCCAGATTAACATACCTGAATCTGACAAACAAAGTGTTCCCACGGTGACATTGCTGCCTCGCACTATCAGTATTCGGCGCAACCGCTTTATCGAAGACGGGCTGCACGAACGCCTGGGCTTTTTTAACTATAATTCCTTCCCGGTGGACCTGACCCTGACCATGCGCTTTGGGAGTGATTTCCGGGATATGTTCGATGTGCGAGGTTATCACCGGTCCAAACGCGGCCAGATTCGCCTACCGGTCTGGAAGAAAGACCGCATCTGTTTTAGTTACCTGGGCCTGGATAACCTGGAGCGCAAGACCGAGGTGGTCTTTGATACTCCGCCGAACGATATACTCGTTCATAAACCGGAAGAACTCGACAAGGACCGGGAATTGGAAGAGCGCGAGTTACTGCCTTATTCGACCAGCGCCGTAGTCCTGGAAGCGGTCAAGCCCGCCCTGGCCGATGCAGTATTTAATATCAGGCTTGAACCGGGCCAACCTTTCGCCATTACCTATCATATCGTGCCGCAAAGCCTGGGTAACGGCCAGGCCGACCGGCCGACCACCTTCGATATGGGAGCCAGGAGAATGCGCCTGGCCTATGAAAGCTGGTTCCGCGAGGGTACTTTCATCACCAGTGACAACGAAGTTTTCGATAAGTTCTTGCAGCGCAGTTTCTACGACTTGCGTATCCTGACTGAAGAATTGCCGACCGGCCTTTTGCCGATAGCCGGTATTCCCTGGTTCGCCGTACCCTTTGGGCGAGATTCGTTGATTACGGCCCTTCAGACCTTGATTTTCGACCCACAATTGGCGGTAGGCACTTTGCGGTTTTTGGCCCAGTACCAGGGCAAAAAGGTAGATGAGTGGAACGAGGAAGAACCGGGCAAAATTTTACACGAATTGCGGGCCGGGGAAATGACTGTATTACACGAAATGCCCCATGTGCCTTATTACGGCTCGGTAGATAGTACGCCGCTCTTTCTGATGCTTTTCGCCGAAACCATGCTCTGGCTGAATAGCGAAGCCCTTTATAAGGAGTTCTTGCCCAATCTGAAGTTGGCCCTGGAATGGATTGACAACTATGGCGACCCTGATGGGGACGGCTTTATCGAATATTTATGCCACAACGAACGCGGTGTCAAAAATCAGGGCTGGAAAGATAACGCCGCCTCTTTGCAATTCCGGGACGGCACTTTCCCCGAACAACCGATAGCCCTGTGCGAAGCCCAGGCGTATGTCTACGCTGCCAAGTTGGGGATTGCCAATGTCGTGGAATGCTACGGCGAACAGGCGTGGGCCGACCGGCTGCGCCAGGAAGCGGCAAAACTCAAGGTAGCTTTCAACGAAAAGTTCTGGATGCCTGAAGAAAAGTACTTCGCCCAGGCGCTGGATAAAGACAAGCGGCAGATACCGACCATCGGCTCCAATCCGGGCCACTGCCTGTGGTGCGGCATTGTGGACGAGGACAAGGCCGAACCTGTCGTACGCCGCATGATGCAGGAAGATATGAGCAGCGGCTGGGGTATCCGCACAGTCAGCACCAAAGAACCCAGTTTCAACCCGATGAGCTACCATAACGGCAGCGTCTGGCCGCACGACAACTCGATAATCGCCGCCGGAATGAAGCTCTATGGCTACAGCGACGAGGCCAATACGGTCATAAGCCAGGTCTTTGCGGCCAGTCAGCGCTTCCGCTACTACCGGCTACCCGAATTATTTTGCGGGTTCCAGCAAGATAATCGCTACTACAGCAGCCCATCCGAGTACCCTG
Organism: Chloroflexota bacterium; assembly: GCA_043727245.1. GTDB lineage: Bacteria > Chloroflexota > Chloroflexia > Chloroheliales > Chloroheliaceae > 54-19. The sequence goes on from JAYSYV010000511.1 coordinate 2,291, forward strand.
TGAGTTGCAGCCCGCAAGCCTGGACCGCCGGAGCGGCCATCTTTTTCTTGCAAATAATGCTCGGTTTAACGGTGGATGCCCGCACCCAGCGCCTGACTTTGAAGCCCAAGCTGCCTCCCTGGCTGTCCGAATTAAAGCTGGAAGGTATTCTGGTAGGCGACCAGAAAGTGACCTTACGCGTTTACCGCCAACCCGACTCGCCTGAAACCTACGGGCTGGACGTTCTTCAAGGAGGCGACCGGGTTAAATGCGAACTGCGGAACATTCTGGCCCAGGATAGTTTGTCCGTAACGGATACACGGCCGATGCACCGCTAGAACTTACCATCGCAACCAGGGACTCCTTCTAACCGTTAGATAGTCAAACCGGTCTTTGATTAAAAATGGTAATCCATGACGGAGTCCCTGGCAGGAATGGCAATGAATGTTCACGAACTCGAAGAATTAGATTTAGGTATTGAGTTAGCTATAAACAAGCAGGAGCAGGCTGCCCATTTTATATTTGCCCGGCTGCGAGAAACTAACCCGGCCAACAGCCAGGTGCTGGCGTTATGTGCCTTTACCACCGTCGACCCAGGCGAGGCCCACACCGCCATTGAAACCGCTATCAAGCTGGACCCGGCTAACCCTTTGCTCCCCACAACCCGGCACTGGTTAAAAAATCACAGCCACCTTCTGCCCCAAGTGCCTGTTGCAACCAGTTGTCCCGGCCCACTTTTAACGGCGAAAGAAATTAGTACCAGTCCGGTTAAAGAAACCCTGCCTTTATCAGCCTCTCAGGAAGTTACCACTCCACCAGTAGCGGCTACCTCAAAACCGGCACGGCTCCCTAAAATCCAGGATAAACCGAAATTTATACCTTTTTCAGCAATATGGTGGATACGCCTGGGTTGTTCGGTGGTCTTTTTCGGAGCGGCTATGACGCTGCTTTACCTGTTTGTAACCGCCAATAATTTAAATGAGGGCGAAAAAGCTTACTCTCAGCACATCAGCCAGCTAAATCAGAAAACTAAAGAAACCAACGCCCAACTTCAGACAGGGGTCGAGCAGTTTAACGCCAGCAAGCTGGGAAAAGTAGAGCTGGAAGACCGGTTGCGGAATATAATTGGACTGGATGAAGAATTTAGATTGTTAAAAAGCCCTTCAGCCCGCTTTGATAAGCTGGATGGGTTACTGGGTGCGGCTTTCAGCTATTTCAACGAAGGCTCGGTCAAGGTGATAAACGGCCTGGAAGCTAATAATGGCGGGCTGATAAACGAGGGCAACCGCCTATTTGAACTGGGTAACGACTATTTGCGCCAGGCCAGGGACGAACTTAAAGCCCTGGGCGGCTAAGTTCAGGTTAGGCTTTCCAGACCAGAAAGACCCATTTCCCGATTCTTTTCAGGGGTGTAAATTTAGCCCGGTCCTGCAATACTTGAAGGACCGCCGGTTCAAAGTGACCTGAAGCCGGAACCGCTGTATTACTTGTAACAGCTTTTTCAAGAGCCGCTTCCGAGGTATCCGGCTGGGAAATTTCAAAAAAGACCGACTTGTAGTAACCGCTGTTGAGACGTTCCAGGTAAAGGAGGTTGTTCCAGCCGCCTTGTTGGGCTAACTGACCGAAGACCAGTGGGTCATCCAATTCGGTTTTAAGGCTGGTAGCGGCCAACCAACCGCTATTCTCGGTCAGCAGTGGTCCCCGACCGGCCAGTTCTCGGACCTGGGCCGCGACCTGTTGGCCTTGCTCGAACTGACCGGGACCGGGTGTTTGCGCCCCATCGGACAGCACCGGAATGTGCCACAGTAGCAAAAGTTGCAGGCTCATAAAGGCTAAAGTAATCGTGGAGAAGTGGGGCCGGTAGGAAAACAAGCGCCATTCCGTCCGCAAAGAGAGCAGCCGCCCAATTTGCCACCATGCTAATAATGACATCAGGCAAAGGCTTTCCAGGGTATAGCCAAAATCCGCCGCTGATTTGCCGGAGATAAGCGCAAACAACAAAGCGGTCAGGAAGTAAACCCGCCATACGTCCACCGGCTCGTAGCGGCCAACCAGCGGGCGAGCGACCCAGCAAAACGCCAGCACAAACAACACAAAATGACCCACTACCAGGTAATTAATGGCCGACAAAATAGAACCCAGGTCAAAAGAGAAACTGTTATAGCCGGTAACATGCCGCAGGTAATTATCGCCGCTCAATAGCTGGAAAGCCAGCGAGAGCAGTAGAAATAAACCGAAGAAGGCTCCAGCGAACTGGCCCACCTCGCGCCAGCGGCGGCTCATCCCCAACCACATTAGTATCGCGAGGGGCGCGGCCAGGGCGGATTGCTGGCAGAGCAAGGCCAGGGCGCATAGAAATCCGGCCACAATATAGGGTCTGGCTCCCCGTTTATGACGGCGTTCGGTATCGGCCTGCCAGATGCCTATCACAGCACTCAGGCTCAAACACAGGGCCACCACCGCCCCGTGAGCCAGGACACCCCAAATGTAGAGGGCAGTGGTGGCAAAAGGGGTCACGGCAGCGGCCAGCGATAGGCCCAAACCGGAGCGGCGGCCCTCGGCAACTTCTTCTTTACGGGCAATCCCAAAAAGCGAGTAACCCAGGTAGAAAGCCGCCAATCCGGTTAGCAGGCGACCGCTCAAAAACGAGGTTGGGCCGGTCAAGAACATGACCAGGGCATTCAGATAGTAAAATAAGGGTGTATAAATCCCGGCCAGATAGGGCGGACCGGTGTCAGGCAGGTAAAGGGCATTCGGGTTTAAGCTTTGCCGGAAAAGTTGTGCGGCTTCATAAAAGACCGGGCCTTCCGCATAGGCCAGGGGATAGGGATAGAGTAAAGCGATTAGCGCCCGGTACAGGAAAGAAAGTGAATAAAACACCAGAAAAAAGCTGCATAAAAACTGGGGCAGCTTCTTAAAAAGTTGTAAATATCCCGAGAGGTTACTGGATGAACCCAGGGAAGTAAAAGCCGAACGACCCAAACTTAAACTTCTTCTGGCAATTGCCCGACAACTTGGCCCTGGCCCTGGGGGCATTTGAGGACGTAACCCACCCCAGGCACAGTTAAAATATAAATCGGGTCGCTATCTTTAGGTTCCAGGCGCGTCCGCAGGTGGCGAATATAAACCCGCAAATAATCGGTCGCCCCGGCGTATTCCGGCCCCCAGACTTTAGTCAGCAGGTCGCCATGCAGCATTACCCGGCCCGCGTTAGTGGCAAGATAGTAAAGCAAGCGGTATTCAGTAGGGGTCAGGCCGGGTTGAAGCGCCTGACCATTTCTAGAAACTTCGTGCCGGACAAAATCAATCGAAATATCGCCGCAACTAAAGCTGGGCGAATAGCGGTTCATTTCGGTGTACTCGCTGCGGCGCATTACCGCTTTGACCCGCGCCAGCAGTTCTTCCGCGCTGAAAGGCTTGGTAATATAATCGTCAGCGCCCATTTCAAAGCCCATCACCAAATCCTGACGGTCGTTGCGGGCGGTCAGCATAATGATTGGTACAGTCGAAAATTCGCGGATACGCTTGCAGACCTGATAACCGTCCAGGCCCGGTAACATTATGTCAAGTATAACCAGGTCCGGCTTCTCGTTTTCGGCAATGTCAATCGCCTTATTGCCTTCGGAAGCGGTAATTACTTTAAACTGCAAAGTTTCAAGATTATCACGCACCAGGCGTACCAGGCCCGGCTGGTCGTCTACTACCAGAACTGTTTTATCTTTGCTCATTTTCTTTACCCTTAGTCCATTTCGATTTGGTTAGAAATATCTGCCACGGGCAGAGTGAAATAAAAAGTACTGCCCTTGCCACGCCCTTCACTTTCGACCCAGATTTGGCCGCCGTGGGCCTCTACAATACCCCGGCAAATTGCCAGGCCCAGGCCGGTCCCTTCGGTGCGGCGAGCCGAGCTGTTATCCACCCGGTAGAACCGTTCAAAAATCCGGTCTTTATTTTCCTGGGTCAGGCCGATCCCGTTATCCTGGACACTGATTTGAACCATTTCCGGCTCAGTCTTCTGGACGTTACGCATCAGGCTCATTTCAAGCACAATACGAATAACATCCTGGGGAGCATACTTGACGGCGTTCTGGATTAAATTTCGCAAGACCTGAATGATGCGCTGGCTATCCCCCTGAACATAGGGTATATCGTTGACCGGGGGATATTTAACTTCCAGCTCAACTTCCGGCGAACGACGGCGAGTCTCGGTCGCAACCCGGTCCAGCACCTCGTAAATCTGGATTGGTTCGGGGTAAATGCGTAAAGCCCCCGCCTCAATCCGGGAAACCTCCAGAATATTGTCAATCAGTTGCATCAGCTTATCACATTCTTCGCTGATAATGGATAGATATTCTGTGCCGGTTTGGTTATTCCATTGCACATCGGGCCGGAGCAGCGTCGTCGCGTAACCTTTAATTGAGGTTAGCGGTGTACGCAATTCGTGGGAAACCATCGCGACAAATTCGCTCCGCAAGCGGTCGGCCTGGTGCAAGGCTTCCACTTTTGCCAGCCGGTGAACCAGGCGACTGTTATCAATAGCGATCGCACCCTGGCTAGCAAGAATAGCAGCAGTCTGCAAGTCGGCCTCGGTGAAATTCTGCTCGACTCCGCCCTTTTCCAGCACCAGCGCCCCGACCTGGCGGCCCTGGGCCATCAAAGGGACGGCCACCTGGGATAGCTGGTTCTGGCTAGAAACCATCTGCGAACTGCCCACCGTAACCTCGTTACCATCAATTACAATTACCGTGCTATTGGTATCGAGGGCTTGCTGGCCTAGCTGGCGCATCTGTTGCAGTTGAGCCGGGTTAGCCTGAATAAAACTATCCACCGCTAAGAAAAAAGGCGGCAGCATAGTAGCATCGCCAGCCTCCTCGGCAACGGGCCGCTGGGCAATTATAGCTAATTCTAATTGGCTATCCATTTCCCCTGACAGCAATAATAAACCGGCCTGGTTAGCCGAAACCCGCTCCATCGCCAGTTCCAGGGTAAGCTGGGGCAGTTGGGCTGACTCGGTGTTAGCCGAAAGCAAAGCCTGGGTGGTGCTGAACACATCCACCAGGGCTTTCATCCTGATATTCTCGCGGGTAAGGGTTTGCTGGGCGATGGTCTGTTCGATATTGCGAATGAGTTCAAAAGCGGTAAAGGGCTTGACTACAAAGCCATGCACGCCTAATTTTAGCGATTCGATTGCCAGGTCAATCGAGCTATGGCCGGTCATGATAAGGGCGACCACCTGGGGATTTATCCGCCGGATAGCCCGCACGGTCGTCAGGCCATCCAGCCCACCGGGCATCCGGAAATCCGTCAGTAGTACGTCAAAAGAGTTGGTATTGGCGAAATCTATCGCCTCCTGACCGCCATTAAGAGCGTGGACCGTGTAGCCCCGCTCCTGAAGCAAACGGGCCACAGCCGTCCGGGCGGCTGGCTCATCATCCACTACAACAATTATTTCTTTAGGCACTGCTTACTCCTGGCTTTCTTCAAGAAATGCTTTTATTTCAGCCAAGTTTTGTTACTTCCAACTATTTCCAATTAAAGGACAGATTTTATTAGGCCGATTATCCTTCAATAAAACTTAAAAGTCAACGACCCGGCCTAAACCCAGTACTATTATAGTAGGCAGTAGTATAGTAGTTAGCAGTATAGTAGTTAGCAAATGAAATGCGCGTGAGTGCCTCCATGCCAATGAAAATAGCCTACTTATTACAAACCTGGGGATTCAGCAACGCCTATTCTCAGAGTAATCAGTAGCCAGTAGATTTATTTGGAATTAATCTCAGAAAATAGATTTTCATTAACTGGTGAATTTGTTGCTTATTAAGAATCGACTGCGTGAGACAAGTGTTAAGTCCCTTCTAAATAAATGCTATAATCAGGCCGAGGCGTGAAATATAGACCGTAAACGTAGGATGAGACGTTTCAGGCTCAAAAATGAAACTCGGAATCGGAATGAGATTAAAGATGGGAAAGAGTAAAAGGTAGAATGACCGAAAATCCAAGTAAGCAACCCGGCCAGGACTTTGGCGGGAAAATAGTGGCCCTGGCCGGTGGAGTAGGCGGAGCGAAACTGGCCCTGGGCCTTTATCGTTATCTTCAATCGAAAAACCGGGCCAAAGAACTGGCCGTGGTGGTCAATACCGGGGACGACATGGAATACCTGGGCCTGAATATTTGCCCGGACCTGGATACAGTAATGTACACCCTGGCCGACCTCGCCAACCCGACCACCGGCTGGGGTCTTAAAGGCGATACAGCCCAGGCTTTGCAAATGCTGGGCCGTTACGGTCACGACAACTGGTTCTGGCTGGGCGACCAGGATATTGGCACACACCTTACCCGCACCCAGGGTTTGCAAAATGGCAAAAGCCTGACCCAGGTAACGGATGAAATGCGTACAGCCCTCGCCATCAAATGTGAACTACTGCCGATGTGCAATGAGCCGGTTAGGACCATTGTCGAAACCGAAGAAGCGGGCAGCTTGCCTTTTCAGGAGTATTTCGTCAAGCGCCGGGCCGCCGATACGGTTAAAGGGTTGACCTTTCAGGGCGTAGAACAGGCCGAAATAACCGACGAGGTATGCCACGCCCTGACCGACCCGGCCCTGATAATTATCTGCCCCTCCAACCCCTACCTGAGTATTAAACCAATTTTGTCCGTCCCCGGTATGCGGCAGCTAATCATGTCTTCCAGCGCCCCTATCGTGGTGGTCAGCCCGATTGTGGGCGGGGCGGCCCTGAAAGGTCCGGCAGCAGCTAATATGCGAAGCCTGGGCGGCGAAACGGAAGCTTCAGCCCTGGGGGTGGCCCGTGTCTATGCCGGGTTTGCCCAGCGTTTCGTGCTGGATCAGGTGGATGCGGCCCAGCAAGCCGAAATTGAAAAACTGGCTTTTAAAGTGATGGTGACAAATACGATTATGAAAGATGAGGAGTCGAAAATCAGGCTTGCCCAGGAAATCCTGGAAGGTTATGGGATAATATGACCGGAAAAGTATTTTTCGAGCCGGTCAACCAACTGCCCATGATAAAACCGGGCGATGACCTGGCTCTCTTGATTTATGAAAGATTACATACCCAGGGAGAAAGCTTGCAGGAAAGCGATGTAATTGCTATCGCCCAGAAAGTTGTCTCCAAAAGCGAAGGCCAACTGGTCAATCTGGCAGGTATAGTGCCGAGCGAACGAGCCTTCGAAATTGCCCCTATAGCCGGGAAAGACCCCCGGTATATCGAGGTGATTTTGCGAGAAAGCCGCGAGGTAATCTGGGTCAGTCCCGGCATTTTCGTGGTGGAAACTCATCACGGCTACGTCTGCGCCAACGCCGGGGTGGACCGCTCCAATATCGCCCAGAGCCAGAACCCTGACCAGATGCAACCTGAAAGCAATCCTCCTCACGGCGAAAATGAATGGCTCTGCCTATTGCCGGTGGACCCCGACGCTTCGGCGGCCCGCCTGCGCGAACGCTTTAAGGAATTGAGCGGGGCTAATATTGGGGTGTTAATCAATGATACCCACGGGCGACCCTTTCGCATGGGTGGAGTTGGCGTGGCATTGGGGTCGGCTGGCCTCGAAACTTTGCGCGATCAGCGCGGCGAGTCCGACCTCTACGGCTACCGGCTCCAGGCTACCCTGACCGCCTTTGGTGACGAATTAGCCGCCGCAAGCTCGCTGATTATGGGCCAGGCTTCCGAGGCGACCCCAGCCGTTCTCATTCGTGGTCTGGCAATCAAACCCCTGACCGCAATGGACAAAGGAGCCAATATCTTAATCCGGCCCAAAGATAAAGATGTTTTTCACTACCCACCCGGCAGCGAGAAGTGGCGTTCGTGAGCTTATCTAGCTGGGACCAAAGAAAGTATTATCATCGGGCGGAACTTCGATGCTATTGAAAATATTTTTACGCTGGGTTTCCAATAGTTTCTCATCGCGTTTAGGGTTGATGCCAAGCTCGCCAAAGAGCGCCCGGTAATGGCCTATGGGGTCGGGATGAATCGAATAACGGTCGTCAAACTGGGTCACTCGGAGCGTAAAAGCCAGTTCTCGCGCCCGGTCGGCCAGGCTTTCGGCTGGTATTCCGTAAGCCTGGCTCACTTCGTCCAGGTCGGCCTGGTGATAATCAAAGAGGGTAATCAGGTAGGCTATTCCGGCGGCCCATTCAGCCGGGTCCAGGCTATCCACCAATGCTAAATTTTCCGGGGTAGAACTCTCCCGGAAATCTTGCCAGAGGCGGGCGGCATTATAAAGTTCTTCGAGGTTAAATTTCCCGGACTGGCTTTGCATCTGTTTCAAGAAAATCTTTTCCACCGGGCTTAACTTTTCCAGGCGCAGAAGTAGGGCGGTTTTACCCTGGTGAACCTCGATTATATTTAAATCAGTAGGGTCGGTCGGGTGCAACTGGCCGTTAGAGTTGACCGGCAAAACTTCCTCGACCAGCCAGCCGTATTCACTGCCAGGAACCTGCCCTAAAACCAGGCTGGAACCAAAGAGCCGGGTCAGGTGAGGCCGTTCGGTTGTTTCATCCCCATCCAGGGGCCGGATAACACCCAGTTCTAACAGAGCAAGCTTCGGCTCAATCTGCAAATCGTAGGGCTTTAATTGGCCCTGTTCGCGGGGGTCGTCCAGCCGTAAATCAAGTCGCAAAAGGCTCAGGCCAAACAGCCGCACACTCCACCCGGCAGCACTTCCCGGCGCGACCAGTTGCTCTACCAGGGCCAGGTTAGATTGCCGCACCGCCAGCACCAGGGCTTCACCCAGCCGGGCCGCTTCCTGGGCCGCCAGTTGCAGACCACTCAAAGCCGGTTGTTGTTCGTTAGTTGACATTAAGAAATTAGTACTCAATCAGGGCCGTTACCGGGTATTTTGTCAACCGGGCGCGGCCTTTAAGAAATTTCAATTCAATTAAAAAGACCAGCCCGGCAATCTGGCCGCCTAAACTCTCGACCAGGCGAGCAGTCGCCTCTGCCGTGCCGCCAGTTGCCAGCAAATCGTCGGCAATCAAAACCCGCATGCCCGGCTGGATGGCATCCCGGTGCATTTCAATCGTGTTAGTGCCGTATTCAAGGGAATATTCGGCCTGAACAGTGTCAGCCGGGAGCTTGCCTAGCTTGCGGGCCGGTACGAAACCGCTGCCCAACCTGTCGGCCAGGGGCGCACCAAAAATGAAGCCTCGCGATTCCATTCCAACCACTATATCAATCTTCTGGCCCCGTACGATGTCAGTCATTTCGTCCAGGGCTTGCCGGAAAGCCGCCGGGTTCTTTAGCAGGGTCGTAATATCCTTAAAGATAATGCCTTTCTGGGGGAAATCGGGAATATCGCGGATAGTATCTCGCAGGTTCACTGCCGTGGCTCCTTTCATCAATAACACTTGTTGCATTTTGGAACAGCCTGGGATTTTTGAATAAACCTGCCTTCCCGTCACCTGATTCTAATCTATCGCCGGGAGTTTTGGCAAACCGGTTTAAGCCGGTCTTTTTAGCTCATCCTGGGCGATAAGACCGGCCACGATTTTGCCCGAAAGCGTCACCAGAGGTACGCCTCCGCCGGGATGAGTTGAGCCGCCCACATAATAAAGATTTTTGAAGCGGCGCGAACGGTTAGGCGGTCGCAAAAAGGCGCTAAAGCGGTTATTGCTGGAAACTCCATAAATTGCACCCCGGTCGGCGTTGTAGAGCCGGGCCAAATCTACGGGAGTCATTCGTTCTTCTACCTCGATACTCTGCGAAAGTCCTGTCAGGCCAAAGTTTTCCAGGTGTTCGATAACAAGGTCGCGGTAAGCCTGGGTTGCACCGGGCGCGTCCCAATCGAAAGCCTCCGAAAGGTAAGGCGCATTGACCAGCACAAAGAGATTGGATTTACCGGCTGGGGCGTGGGTCGGGTCGGTCAGGCCCGTCCAGCATACATAGATGGTCGGGTCGAAAGGCGGCTGACACAGGGTAAAAATCTGGTCAAATTCGGCGGCATAGTCCTGGCTAAAGAAAATATTGTGGTGGGCCAGTTGGGGATACTGGCGGTTTACGCCCAGGAAAAGCACAAAACCGCTGCAACTCGGTTCCAACCCGGTGGCCTTGCCCGGCTTTTTAGAGCGATTAAACCAGGGCTGGCGGACTGGCAGCAGGTTTTTCTCGGTATAAGCCACATCAGTATTGGCAATTACCCGGTCGGCTGTAACTTCCTGGCCGTTTGACAGACGCAAGCCTGTGGCACGACCCCGCTTGACCAGGATTTCTTCGACCGCAAATTCCGGCCCACAGTGGACCTGCACACCCAGTTCTTCGGCCAGGCGGCGGTAAGCCTGGGCCAGTTCATACAGGCCGCCTTTAAGATACCAGCCGCCCAAACCAAGCTCGACATAGGGAATAATATTCAGGGTGGCCGGAGCCTTGTAAGGAGATGAACCGTTATAGGTGGCATAACGGTCGAACAATTGTATAAGATGGGGGTCGCGAAAGTAACTTTTGACGGCCTGGTGGACCGTTCGGAATGGGTCAATTTTGAAAGCGGTCAACGGATTTAATTTGAGAAAATCGCGCCAGTGATTGATGCCGTTGAACAAAAAAGGTTTTGCGGTCAGGTCGTAGAGGCGGCGGCTGTAGGCCATAAACCGGAAATAAGCTCGCACGTCCCTGGGATTGATTTTTTCCAGGGCAGCGGTCATGCGGCCTACCGAGTCGCTGGCATCCAACTGCGTACCATCCAGCCAGGCATAGCGGCAAACCGGGTCTACCGGCTCCAGGGTAACATAATCTTCCAGCTTGCGGCCCGCCGCCTCGAAAAGCTCCTGGTAGACAAACGGCATAGTCAGGAGGGAGGGGCCGGTATCCCAGCGGAAGCCGTCCCGTTCCAGCCGGTTAAGTTTGCCGCCTTCACGCTCGTTTTTTTCAAAGACTTCGACCGAATGACCGTCTGAAGCCAATCGGATAGCCGCTGCCAGACCGCCCATTCCCGCGCCTATAATTACGATTTTGCCCAAAGATTGTTCCGTTCTAGTGCTTAACATTGAATTGGATTAACTTCGAGGAAAGCCTGGACCAGCCGGTTAAATTCCCCAGCTTTTTCCAGGTGCAATAGATGTCCTGCCCCCTGGATTAATTCGTAACGGGCATCGGGAAGCCAGGAGGCAAGGGCATATTGACTTTCCGGGGTGGTGGATTTATCGCGTGACCCGGCCACGACCAGCACCGGGACTGTAATCAGGTGCAGACGGTCCCCGGTATCATGCACTTTCACCGCTGCTGACTGGCGCAGGTTGCCAGGCGTGCGCTTATCTGCCGGGACTTCTACCGGCATGGGACGCTCGCAAAAAGTCGAAGCCAAAACCAGGCTGGCAACCAGTTCCGGGTAGGTCAGGGCGACTTCCTGGGCCACCGCGCCGCCCATAGAAAGTCCGATTAAGTGGCTCTTTCCCAGGTCCAACGCTCGAATAAGACCGGCCACATCCCCGGCCATATCCCGGATACTGTATTGCTCGACCGGGCTGGGGCCGCTATTGCCGGTATCGCGCCAATCGAGGGTCAGGCAGCGGTAGCGGTCTTTTAGGCGGTTCACCTGCAAAGTCCAGTTATTGTGGTCGCCGGTCAGGCCGCTCAAAAAAACTACCGGCTCCCCTTCGGCAGGCCCGACTAACTCGTAATAAAGTGAAATATGGTTAACAGTAAGTTGCGCCATCTTTTCTCCAGACTTTTATCAATCCGGCGCATTATAACATGGTGTATCTTACGGAGTTCTGCAATATGTTATAATCGCACCGGAATGAAGTTTCAGCTTAGACAGGAAAAAATAGTCCTGGCCCGGAGCCAGCCGACTCCTCTGCTGGGGGATGAAAGGCCCGCTGCCCCGGCCAGAAACCGGCTCAATATCCAGCTAATCCAGAAAACCGGCCGCTTCCTGCAAGCCAGCCCCGCCTTCTGGGCCTTGCTGGGTTCTTTGCTGCTGGCCGCGATTTATGGCCGGGTGGCGGTCTTTAACCTGAGTTACGGGGTGATTGGCGGCGACCTGGACGGTTACGAAAATCTCTGGAACGATAGCTGGATTCGCACCGCTATTTTCGACCTGCACCGCAACCCGCTCTTTTTCACCGACTACCTGTATTATCCCACCGGGGTCAGCCTGCGCTATCACACCCTTAACCCGCTAAACGGCTTATTCGCCTTACCCATGTGGCCGCTGATTGGCTCGGTGGCCTCCACCAACCTCAAATTCCTGCTATCTATGGCGCTGACCACTTTTTGCGCCTATTTACTTATCAAAGATTTAGTTAAAAGCAGCCGGGCCGCTTTCGCCGGAGCCGCCATCTTTACCTTTGCCAACGACCTCTTAATCGGAAATTTCGTTTACGGCCAGGCCGAAAAACTATCAGCCTGGTGGTTTCCACTCTACTTATTTTTCCTTTTCCGGGCAGTCAACAGGCTGCGTTGGGGCGGCTACGGCCTGGGGGCCGGGATTTGTCTGCTGGCAATGTGCCTGACCGACTGGCAGTTCGTGCTTTACGCAGTCCTGCTAACTCTGGCTTATTTTGCCTTCATGCTGACAACTCGGCGTAGCTGGAAAGAAAAGGGGCTAATCTTTCTAAAACTGGCTGCTATCGGGGGGGGGTGGGCGGCTATAATCATCTTCCCGCTGCTGCTGCCCATGATAAAGGAAGCCGCCGAAAATCCCTGGCTTTCGGTCAGCGAACAGGCCGTTTCCCGGTCACGGGCTTTGACTCAGTTTATCGAAATTGGCAACGGCAATCCCGGCTATCTGGCTCTCATCGTGGCCCTGGTAGGGCTTTACCTGTGGTGGCGTAAAAAACCGGACCGTCAGGAACGCGAAATAATCCTTTTCTGGGGATTGGTGGCCCTGGCGGCCACAATTTTAACCCTGGGGCCGCGTCTGATAATTTCCCCCAATACCAATTCAACAACTATACCGATGCCCTATGCCCTGTTTTATAAATTGCCGGTGCTAAGTATAGGCCGCGACCCCGAACGGTTTTACATGACCACCTTGCTCGGCTTCAGCATAATCCTGGCTTTCGGGCTGCGAGAATTATTGAGTTTGCTGGCGGATAAAGCCAGGAGTTGGAAGTGGCAAAATCCACTTAGTAAAAGCGTTTCGCTACTGCTAGTCGGGATTTTCCTGGCGGTCAGCCTGGCCGGGTTTGTGGTCAAGGCCGGAGAGGCCCAGGCTTACCCGCCCAACTGGCCGCCTTTTTATTACACCCTGGCCCAGGATAAAGAAAAATACGCCATTATGGAATTGCCCCTCTTTGCGGTAAACGGCGAGGCGGGCCGGGGCGAAGACACCTATGAGGCTTATCAAAGTATTCACGGCAAACCTCGCATGGGCGGACGGCTGGCCCGCGACCATAAGCTGACCAATCCAAACAACTTTTCCAAGAATGCCTCTATTTTCCGGGACTTCTTCTGGTTAAACCGCCAGGACCAAACCGAAGTATTTCGGCCTACCAAAACAGCCGATTTTCTCACGACCCCCGATTACAAAGAGTGGGGCATACCCCTGTTTAACTACTACAATATCCGCTACATTATTTTTTATGTGGATGCCTTCGAGAAATATCAGCCTGACCTGAAAGTAGCCGAAGCTTTAGTCACGCGGTTATTGGGCGATAACGTCAAGCCGGTTTATGAAGATAAGCTGATGAAGGCATACCGAGTACCGGACGCGCCATTTCCGGCCAATAAATTGTTTATAGATACGGGCAGCACCGGCTGGTATGCCACCGAAAAAACAGCCGATGGAATTCACCGCTGGGTCAACTCCTGCGCTAACCCTGAAGCGGAGAAAGCTCAAAACCAATCGCTTTGCGGCAATGACCCGGCCCAGCTAAGTATTTTTAACCTGGGACAATCCACCCAGCACGCCAGGGTAACTCTCACAGCTTTTAACTATACCCAACCTCGTACCCTTAAACTGGCCCTGGATGCAGCATTAGTGCAAAGCCTGACCTTGCAGCCCGGCGAAACTAAAGAGCTGACCCTGGAACTGGATGTGCCACCGGGAATGCACACGCTATCACTATCTTCGCCAGAGAACCCGGTCAGCACCGGCAGTAAGGACGACAAGCGTTTTTTAAGTTTTGGAGTGAGAGCGGTCAACCTAAAGCCTGGCAACTAAGCAGTCTATGAGGCAAGTATCGGGGATTAACAAAACCAACCAGCTTTGTTATAAATCTGTCAATATAAATAAATGATACCCCTTTATGGTAGTGAAAAATTAAGTTATTAAGCTCAAATGTATGAAATACAGCGATTAAATTTGATTAAAATAGGAATAATACCTGTTTAATTCAGCCTTAATTATTGGTGTTATAGATAATTATAATGAAATCTTAACGTATAAAACTCTAAATGGGTGTATAATTAGTATGAGCAATTATTTCGCAGTGGCATCTATTTCATTTACAAAATAATATGCTTATTTTACACAATCTGCTACAACGTTACAGAACCGAAACACCCAAACGAACAACCGAAACAAATAGTAATACCTTAAAGTGAATAGTTTGACCCTCCTTTAGCTCAAGGAGGT
>JAYSYV010000512.1:0-1750 GCA_043727245.1 Chloroflexota bacterium
TGAAGCTGTTTCCAGCCGGAAACGATAGTGTGTACTACCGGGTAGAATGCCCGGTTCTATTGTAGCAACTTGTCCGATGCGGTCGAAATGAGCCTGGAGAACCCGGCTAATGGTTGGGCTAAGAGGCTGTTCCAGCTCAAGCGGACGGCAGCTATGATAGATTATTTTGGGCAAATGGTAAATCGGACCGGCTTGCTCAAACAGCCGTAAAGCCATGTCGTAATTCTGCCCATCTTCTAACTCAGGCCGGAAACCGCCTACCTCCCTGACCGCTGATAGCCGGTACAGCGTTAGCTGGCCGGTATAGGGACGAGCGTAAAACAGTTCGGGGGACCAGTCCGGTTTGAACTGGGGGCCTACCCGCTGCCCGGAGGTCTTCAGGTAATCTTCATCGCTATAAAGCAGGGCAGCCTGGGGATGCCGGTTTAAAAACCTGACAACCTGGAAAAAAGCGTCCTCGCTGAGTAGAGCGTCAGGTTCGGGCAAGGCTATAAAATCTCCCTGGCAGCCTTCGAGTAGGCCATTAAGTCCGCCGGTAGGATTGGCCGCTGTCTTTATTCGACTATCCTGCCGCACATAGGTTTCAACTACCTGGCGCAATTCGGCGGGAGCTTCAGGCGGTATTTGCAAGCGGATTTCCCAGTGAGCATACGTTTGAGCCAGGACCGAATCCAGCAGCCCGCTGAGCGGCCCCGGAGCGGTGTTACTATCCAGGTCTAGTAACAGGCTAATTATGGGTTGGTAATTCCAGTGCTGGCTGGCGG
Source organism: Chloroflexota bacterium (assembly GCA_043727245.1). Lineage (GTDB taxonomy): Bacteria > Chloroflexota > Chloroflexia > Chloroheliales > Chloroheliaceae > 54-19. The sequence goes on from JAYSYV010000512.1 coordinate 765, forward strand.
CGCGTTGCTGTAGAAAATCCCAGCCACTCATCCCGGTGCGTGCTATCCAGTCTTGATAAAGTTTTTCGTGTTCAGTCGGCCCAGCCGGAGCAAGAGTTAGTGGGCAGTTAATCTGAAGCCTATCAGCATGGCTATCACTAAAAGTCACTTTAAGTGCAGCCGGTCCGGGCCTAAAGCAGAGAGGATCGAGTTGGAACCGTCCGGTGAATCCGCAATCAAGCTGGGGTTGCCAGGGCTGTTTGTTTATGACATCCCAACGTGGCAGGTTGTATTCGGCCCGCCCCAGGCGAATATCGTTCAACCAGACTTCAATTTGCATGGTAGCCGGGGCATTACTGGTAGCCCAACCGCTAACTACCAGTTCTCCTGTGACACCTGTGCCTGGTTGCGGCGCGTCGAGTTTAGCTTTTATTGAGTGTTTAAAAGTACGAGCGACCAAACTGGAAGTGACCGTTAGATTTTGTTGTAAGTTATGGCCCAACAAATCCAGGGTCCGCCCCAGGCGTACTCCCGGCCTGGCGTGCCATTGGCGCAATTCGTTCTGGGCCTCGCCAAGTTGGTTTTTGAGTTGTTGCTGCTCGGCTTCCAGCGAACGGGCATACTGTTCCAGTTGTTCGTAGGCTTGCTTCAGACCGTTTAAGCGCCTGCGTAACACTTCTATTAACTCTGCCGGTTTATAGGTTACGTGTACCGGTTGCTCTTGAGTATCAGGTTGTTCTGACATAAATCCCTGGCTGTTTTGCAAAAGGTTCGAACCACCTTTGCGAGCTTTTAAAAATTAAAACTGAAGGTAAAACCGCTGGTTTTACATAATACCGGCTATAAAGTCTGATCAGGTACAGGCTGCTTATAGCCTGGTTTAACGTTCCCACAAACTTTTGAGCCTTGAAAGCATGCGCTTTTTCTCCATCACAATAAGCTTCCGGTTTAACTCCTCTGACCAGTTTTGCAACTTCTGATACTCCAGAGCCAGCCCGGTGTACTTC
>JAYSYV010000513.1:0-5553 GCA_043727245.1 Chloroflexota bacterium
CGATAAAGGCTTCCAGCAGGTAAAATACTGTAACCAAACTGTATTAAACCTTTAATCTAGAAAGCCTTTACCATGCCAGAGCATAGCATTTCCAATGAATAATAGCAGTCCAAACACGCTTTATTGTGTTTGTTAGGCCACAAAATCCGAGAAGAAAAGCTGCTTGAACCGTTCCATCGTCTGATCACAATCAAGCAGAAAACGCTCGTCCATACCCCGCCCGAGAAATTACAGGATTGTTTAGTTGGCGGTGGGCAGAATTATCTTCCCTGGTAGGTTGATTAGAACCTTCCTGTCTCCCCAGTTTTTCTGGCTTTATTAGTGGTTGGGATGATTCCGGCTGGTCACTCACTTTACACCCCTCTGCTAAATTACCTAACATAGTCACACAAAATTAGAAGTTACTCTTCTGGTCTACCTACCTACCTGCCTGCCTTGGGCCTCAATGAACTTTTTTCATCCGTTATTCTCAAAGGCCGTAATCTGAGTTTTCATTGTGTTACAGGTTGTAATATCTCGGCTAATCAGGCAGGAGTTATTTGTAAACCAAAACCTTTAGAAAATATTTAGAACACCCTGGGTTTATTTTAGAGGTTCTTTAGACTTTTAGCCTATAATTCATAGTGAATGATAGTATTCAAAACAGCAAGCACCAGGAGCGTGTAAGTCATGGGAGTTTGGGGAACTGCTTTTCTGAGGCTAAGGCATAAACCTGGCAAAGCTGGCTTGGACAAAAAAATTGATAGTTTTAAATATTCAGCAGTTACCGCTCGGCTACCCTGGAGAGGAGTCTTATTCAGCCTTGGTGGGGTAGCCGCAAGTACCGCTCTTTTGTATGCCTTAAATATGGCACCTTATAACGCCAATATGGTCTTTATGCTGTTGACACTTATTGCGACAGTCTGGTTTGGGCTGAGTACGGGCGTATTTACAGCTGTATTAGGGTTTTTGTGTTTCGACTTCTTTTTTATCCCACCTTATTTCACTTTTGTAATAGATGCCGGCCAGGGTTGGACCGCCGTATTTCTATTCCTGGGTACGGCCCTGTTTGCTAATCAGGTAGCAGGCAGAGCCCGGGAAAGTAGCCGGCAAGCTCAGCACCGCGCCCATGAAGCTACGGCTCTTTATGATCTGGCAACCGCTGTCATAACTAAAATTGACCAGACCGAGATGCTAATGATAGTTTTACAAAATGTCAGTGAGGCTCTGAATACCACCAGTTGTACGCTTTTCCTTTACGGCGAAACCGGGGATGGACGGTTAGTAGAGACTGTAAAAATTGAAGCTATCGGGAACCAAAATGTCTCTTTGCCTGACCGTCACCCTGACCTGGGAATTGCCCAGGCCGTATTTAATCAAAACCGGCCCTCCTTTCTCCATGGACAAACTAGCCTGACACCAAACGACGCAGGTGAAGAAAATGGAGTTACACTTGTCAATATCAATGACTCAATGGTGGCTTATATTCCACTGACTTATGGCTCAGAGGTGCTTGGCGTGATGACCCTGGTCAGGCAAAGACGTCGCGACCAGACTGAATTCAGCCACGAAGAAAAGCGTTTGATTCAGGTTTTCGCAAATCATGTGGCCCTGGCGGTGAAGCATGCCAGACTTATTCAGGAATCCGCTCAGGTAGCCGCTTTGCGCGATTCTGACAAACTTAAATCGGCCTTACTAGCCTCAGTTTCGCACGAACTCCGCACACCCCTTACTTCCATAAAAACTGTCACGGCCAATTTGCAATCTACTGATATAAGCTGGTCGGCCGAAGAACGGCGTGAATTTCTAGACATCATCGAGCAAGAAAGTAACCGGTTGGCCCGGCTGGTTACTAACATGTTAGATTTATCAAAAATTGAAGCCCATGCTCTCAGGCCCAATTTTGGCTGGTATTACCTGCCTGAAATTGTGGAAAAAGTGGTTAAACGGCTTCGGAGTAATCCGCTCTTGGAGCTTCACACAATCTCGACCTCTTTTGCCCCGGACTTGCCACTGGCGCGGGTAGATTACTTGCAAATGGACCAGGTAATAACCAACCTGTTAGAGAATGCCGCCAAGTATTCTCCAGTGGGAAGACCAATTATGGTTCAAGTAGAAGTTGTGCCAACTGGTCAGCTAAAGTTACCTCAAGGTAAAACTCCGGACATGTTAAAGACCAGTAGTTCGGAAGTACTGGTTGTTAGAGTGCTGGATGAAGGCCGAGGTATTCCGCCAGGTGAACTGGAACATATTTTCGATAAATTCTACCGCATCCGAAGTAGTCTGGATGATTTGGTAGTTGATGTGCCGGGGACCGGTATGGGCCTGGCTATTTGTAAGGGAATTATTGAAGCCCATGCAGGTACTATCTGGGCCCAGAACCGGCTTTACGGTGGCACCAGTTTCCTTTTCACGTTACCCATAACTTCTCTAAACGACGAGATGTTAGCTGATGGTGAGTTGGAATAATGCTGTATGTATTCAAAGTGCAAATGCAAAAAGAGAGCCAGAAAGGAAATGCCGTAGGCTGGGGTTAATGATTGGTTTAACGAATGAATAAATGTAAACCACTCAAAAGTTACTTTGCCAGGCCAAAATCAAGGAAATGAATAAAAGTCAAACTGAAGGAAACTATAAAGCCAAAATTTTACTTGTGGATGACGAGCAATCTATCTTGATTGGTTTAAAACGGCAACTAACCGCTCGGGGTTATGAGGTAAAAACGGCCAACGGTGGACTAATGGCAATCCTGGAAATTGAGCAAAACCCGCCTGACCTGATCGTGCTTGATTTAATGATGCCGGACATGGACGGCTTACAGGTTACATACGATGTCCGATTCAGGTTGCGAAATAATGTTCCAATTATTGTGCTTTCGGCCAGAGAGGAAGAACAGCAAAAGGTGGAGGCCCTTGACCTGGGGGCGGATGACTATCTGACTAAACCTTTTGGCCTGGATGAGCTAATGGCCCGGATCCGGGTAGCCCTGCGCAGGGTCCGGTTGGAAGCGGGAGTTGGTAATGGAAAGAAAGAACCAGGCGCTATTGGTGATGAACACCTGACAATCGATTTTTCAAGGCATCAGGTATTAAGAGAAGGAAAAGAAGTAAAACTTACTCCAAAGCAGTATAATCTACTAAAATACCTGGCCCTGAATAGAGATAAACTTATCAGCCACAAGTTGTTATTACAATCTGCCTGGGGACCAAACTACTCCCAGGAAACTCAGTATTTACATGTTTTCATACGGCAGCTCCGCCAGAAGATAGAGCATGACCCAGCCAACCCCCAGTATATCCTGACCGAACCGGGACTGGGCTACCGTTTTCATCTTCCTTATTCCACACAAGAGGAAGAAGACAACTAAACTAAACCTCTAAGTGTACTCCTTCAAAACCAAAGCGTTAAATAAAACCAACACTGACTGGCTGAAATATTTTCAACCGGTCTAGTTACTATACCGGCAATTTGTTCAATTACCAAAATAACAAGCCCAAATCTTTAGAATAAATTAAGACACTCAGCTAAAACCTTTAGAGCTTCTTAAGAACTATTTGCTATCATTATAAAGGGTAAGTAAAAGGAGGCGTTCTGGTCTCAGGTTTTATTTCAGTGGTTCGTGTTCACAAGGTCAATCCATCTGGCTCCCGATAGGGGAGGATTGATGCTTTCTCATAAAGATAAAGAAATGAGGGATTTTAGAAATGTTGGACCTGTTATTTGTCCTGGCCGGCCTGGGCTTTTTTGCGGTTGCCATACTCTATACGCTGGGCTGTGAATGGCTGATTAAAGATCAAGAGACCGTCCCCGTTGGAGAACGCGTGGAAACTACCGGCGAACGTGCCGGTACCCAGCCCATCTAGCCGAGCCTGCTCAAGGCCCTAGCCAAGGAAAGAGGAAATAAAGTTGCCGTTAGAATATTTACTGGTGCTGATTGTGGCTGTACTACTCGTGGTCTACCTGACTTATGCGCTGCTGCAAGCTGAAAAATTTTAAGGAGCATTTAGAGAATTAAGGAACATACCGATGACATTTAATGGGATTATCCAATTAGTATTGTACTTTGTACTACTGCTATTGCTAATCAAGCCGGTGGGTATTTACATGTACCGGGTTTTCGCCGGGGAGAAAACTTTTATCCACCCGGTCTTGCGGCCAGTAGAGAAGGTAATTTACAAAGTACTCCGCCTGGACGAAACCAGGGAAATGAACTGGAAAGTCTATACCGTGGCAATGCTCCTGTTCAGCCTGGTAACAATGTTACTGACCTACCTGGTCTTACGGCTCCAGGATATATTACCGCTAAACCAGGCCATTGATGGCAGTGGCACTCATATCGGTAAAATGCCGGAAGCTCTGGCCTTCAATACCGCCGCCAGTTTTACCACCAATACTAACTGGCAAAACTATGTGCCGGAAGCCGGGTCGTACGCCGCCTCCGGGGCGGCCAGCGCCGGGAGTGGTGTAACTTATTTTACCCAGATGACCCAACTGGCCTTCCACAACTTTGCCTCGGCCGCCACCGGTATAGCCATTGCCATTGCCTTTATCCGGGCGTTGGCCCGCCGCTCAGGCCGGGAGATCGGCAACTTCTGGGTGGATATAATCCGCTGCTGTGTCTACCTGCTGCTACCAATCTGCCTTATTTTCGCGGTTGTGCTGTGCTGGCAGGGCGTTCCCCAAAACTTCAACGACTATACCGTGGCGACTACCGTCGAAGGCGGTACGCAGATTATCCCGCAGGGTCCGGTTGCCAGCCAGGAAGCGATTAAAATGCTCGGCACCAACGGCGGTGGCTTTTTCAATACTAACTCGGCCCACCCGTTTGAAAATCCGACCCCCTTTAGCAATTTCCTGCAAATGCTCTCTATTTTAGTGATTGGAGCCAGCTTGACCTACACCTTTGGGCGGTGGGTCGGCAACCAGCGCCAGGGCTGGGCCATTCTGGGGGCAATGGCGTTCCTGCTGGTGATAGGAGCCTTCATTATTTACGGCTTTGAAGCCGGGGGCAACCCAATTGTTACGTCTCAAGGGGTCAGCGTTGCCACCACCGATATAAATCCCGGCGGCAATATGGAAGGCAAAGAGGTCCGCTTTGGTATAGCCGCTTCAAGCTTATTTTCTGAAGTGACCACCGCCGCCAGTTGCGGGGCGGTCAACTCCTTCCTGGATAGTTTTACCCCTGTCGGCGGGATGATACCGCTACTGAATATCGCCCTCGGTGAGATTGTAATAGGCGGGGTCGGGGCCGGGTTCTACGGCAAACTGGTCTTCGTCATCCTGGCAGTCTTTATAGCCGGTCTGATGGTCGGGCGAACGCCGGAATACCTGGGTAAAAAGATTGAAGCCCGCGAGATGAAGATGGTTATGCTGGTCATATTGATCTTACCCTTGAGCATCCTGGGCTTCAGTGCCCTGGCTGCGGTCAACGACATTGCCCAGCGTAGTATCGCCAATCCCGGTCCTCATGGTCTGACTGAAATGATCTACCTCTTTACCAGTTCAACCGGCAACAACGGTAGTGCCTTCGCCGGTATCACCGGCAACACCGATTTCTACAATACAACCGGGTCG
>JAYSYV010000514.1:0-5553 GCA_043727245.1 Chloroflexota bacterium
CGTTCAAAGCGGTCCAGGCCGCCCACCGAGAGGTCGTGATAGTCCACGCACTTGACCGCCTCAGCCGAATCCAGAATTATACGGTTGCCAACCCAGTGATTACAGGTGGCGTATTCGATGTCCTGGGCTTTGAGGTAGTTGATAAGCGGAGCATTGTCTACTGGAGGACGCAACTGCGGAAAGTAGGCCGACTGAAAGACCGAGACATAATCCACGCCCCGGTAAAGGGCCAGGTTTCCCCCAATTACGCCCAGCAACAGAATCAGGCCCAACCCGTAAGCAGCGGCTTTCCGGCGGGTATCGCTAAATTTCCGCAAGGCCGAAAGCTTGCCCGGTAAACTTTGGCTGAATTTCGCCAGCCCACCGCCTATTATCGCGGGCAAAATACTCATGATAGGCACTAGATAGCGCCCGGTGGTGTCCAGGTCGGTAAAAGCAACATTCCCAAAGCCCCACACGAGATAGGTTACAGGGGCTAATAACGCCAGCAATAAGAGTAAATCTATGGGCTGGGAAGGTTTGAACGACAACCGGAACCAACCGGCAATGCCCCGGCGGCGAGCAATCAGCCAGACCACCAGGCACAGGCTAAAAACTACGTTGAGAAAAATCCCGATGAAGGCCGGAGTAACAAACCAGTAGTTGTAAGCCCCGGTAGCCAGCGGCCAGGAGAAATCGGAGAAATGCTGCAATACGTCCAGGGCGGCTTTTTTATTGGGGTCGGGCGGTTTGAAATAGTAGCCCAGAGTGTGCCAGTTGGTCAGCAGATTGTAGAGCCACCAGGGGAAACTACCCACCATAAAACCCAGGATTGTTGCCAGGGCGGTGGGTCGCAGGAAGAAAAGCTTGTCTTTTAGAAAGAGGAAAAAGATTACCGGCAAAAAGTAAAATAGAGCCAGGCCGTGACCGTAGAAATTCACCCCGGCCAGTAGGCCAAGCGCGGCCCACAGCAGCCATTCCCGGCGAGTATAGCCCCATTTCCCCCTGGTTTGCTCTTTAGTATCAGGCGGGTTTCCCCACAGGATAATCCCGGCCACCAGCAAAAGCAGTTGCCCTCCAAGCATAGTTTCGGTGTAATGGTTGTAGGAGCGCAAGCTCAGGACGGCGAAATAAAGCGAAGGGAAAGCGGTTAGGGCGGCGGCAAACAACCCGGCCAGACGGCTATCCAGAAAGCGGCGAGCCAGCAAATAATTAGCCCAGATAATACCCAGTGAGGCCAGGAAGGGAGCCACCTTCATACCCCAGCTATGGAAGCCCGTTAGATAGTAGACCAGGGCCGTAAAATAAGCTTCGGTAGCGGCCATGTAGGGCTGACCGTAAGTGAAAGCCGGGAACTCGCCCTTCTGAATATCCAGGGCCATCACGCCGGTAAGGGCTTCATCACCATCGCCAATAAAGTGGGATTTGAAAAGGATATAGAGGCGCAAAGCTGCCCCGGCCAATATTATTAGGCTCAGGGCCAGCCCGGCCCAGTGAGTACGTAAATAAAGCCGTATATTCGTAGACCATTGAACGTTGAACGTTGAACGTTGATTGGATTGGGGGTCAATTTTAAGCATAAACGGAAAAGCTCACTGAGTTGAAACCAGTCACTTGCACAGCTTTTAGGCTATACACCTTTTACGTCCCACGTTTTCCGGTGAGCCTTCTACGCTATATAAACCGCTGCATCTTCTGCCAAAGTTTATAAAGCGGGCGGCTGTAAATAAGGTCGAGCGCCCCGGTATAACGGACTGTTTCGCCGCCAAAGCCCTGCTTGAAGCGGTAAACTCCCCACAGGCCATCGCGAACATTCTTTTGCTCAAGCTTGTCGTTCTCAAGCTCCTCGCCCTGTTCGCCAACCTCGTCGGGGATGCCCCAGAAATCGTAATAGCCCGCGCCCTGCTCTTTAGCCCATAGCATGGCCTTCCACTGTAAAAGATAAGTGGGCATTTCGCGGCGGTGTTCGTCGCTGCTGGCTCCGTAAAGGTAAGCCGACTCGCTGCCGAAAGCGAAAATCATGGCCCCGGCGATAATCTTGCCCTCGAATTCGGCCACAACTAACGCAGCGTTGCCTTGCGGCGATTTCTGAAAGATTTCCCAGGCATCGCGGTAATACGAAGCCGAATGTGTCCCGAACTGGTCGCGCTGGCCGGTAATTACCATTAACTGGTAGAAGGCTCCAAAATCAGCCGGTCCGGCCAGGCGACAAGTCACGCCCCGGCGTTCGGCCAGCTTGATATTATAGCGGTGCTTGGGTTTCATGCGGGCCAGCCAGGTTTCAGGCTCCCCGGCCAAATCTACCCGGATAGTACTGCGCGGCTGGATTGTTTCGGTGGAACTCTCGAAACCGTAGCGCTCGGCCACCAAACTTTCCAGGCCGGTTTCGGCCAGTTCGTTTAGCTCGATTTTTAGATAGAGCGCCCGGTGAGGTCGGGTCATGCGTCGGAGAGCGCGGATAAGTTCATCGGCTACAGGGCGGTCCTGCCAGTCCACCACCGGTCCTTTAGGGATATAGGCAATCGCCAGACCGGCCACTTCCCGGTAGAGAACCTGGGCGGCAGCTAACGGACAGCCAGAAGCAGCGTCGCTAATGAGGAGGCGTTGGGCCGGCCAGCGGTGTTGCTGTTTGAACTCACCCCAGGCATAACTTTGCAAAAGGTGGCCTTTAGGATGAGCCGAAACAAAATTATCCCAGCGGTCCTGCTGTTCGGGGCCAGCCAGGATAGTTGAAGTCAGTTGAAAATCAGTTCGCACCAGGCTAATTTCCTACCCCGTGTGTCATACTGATGAAAGGCACATTCTGATGTTGGCCGCTCAGTTGCCGGTCGAGTTCCAGGCCCATGTTGGGGGGGACTGGCCGACAGCCGCCGTTGCGGAAAATATCGGGAATGGTCGAAATCTCGGTAAAGTGGTCCACCAAATTTATCAACTCGTTGGAGGTACTTATACCGAAGCTGACCAACTCAAATCGCACCCCTTTATCCTGAATGGCCCGGACCAGGCGGGCAAAATCGCCATCACCGCTGACCAATACCGCTACGTCCAGGTTCTGAGATAGCAGCATCATATCCACTGCGATTTCAATATCCAGGTTAGCTTTGATACGCCCGGTATCATACTTGTGGATGTCCTTACAAATGACCTTGTAGCCATTGGCGCTCAAGAAATCAATGAATTTCTTCTGGCTGTTGTTATCTGGGTCAATCCCCGTATAGGCGCAAGCCCGGATTAAATCCCGGCCCCTGGTCGCGTAATCCAGCAAGCGGCAGTAATTTACTTCTACCCCGGCGCTTTTAGCTGAATAAAACAAATTGGAAACGTCTACGAAGACGCCTACATTTTGTCCCACATTCCACCTCTTCTTACTATAAGTTAATCTAAAAATAATAGGTTTCTTGTAAAAGGTTATGTAAAATAGGTCCGGTACTTTAAAGAAAAGTATTTAACTACGCTTCCTTAAAACTTAGAGTCAGGCTTGCCCGCTAATTGTCGCTGGATAACCTCGCCCAGGATACGAAGGCCCGGCTCGATTTTTTCCACCGGCAAATGGCTGAAGGCCAGCCTGAGAGTATGTCTACCCGTGCGACTGGCGAAACAGGCTGGCCCAGGGGTATAATTAACGCCCGCGTCGATTGCATCTCGTAACATTTTAACAGTATCCAGGCTTTCAGGCAACTCCAACCAGATAAAGAAACCACCCTGGGGTTTGGTCCAACGCGCTCCGTCCGGCATATAGCGTTCCAGTCCGGCCAGCATGCGGTCCCGTTTGCGCCGGTATATCTCGCGCAGCTTGAGAATATGTCTTTCCAAACGGCCATCCTGGGCATAGCGGGCCGCTATATACCCGGCAAAGGGGCTGGTTCCACCATCCGATTTCAAAGAAGCAATCCGGGCAATTAATTCAGGCGGACCACCCATCCAGCCCAACCGCATACCGGCGGCCAGCGTCTTGGAGAAAGTGCCGCAATGCACGACTATGTTATCCTGGTCCAGGGTCCAGAGCCAGGGCGGCACTTCGCCCTCGAAAATCAACCCGGCATAGGCATCGTCTTCCAACACCAATACTTGATGCTTTTTAGCAACTTCCAGTAGCGCCAGGCGGCGTTCCAGGCCGAGGGTTACGCCGGTCGGATTCTGAAAAGTAGGAATGACGTAGATAAACTTGACCCGCTCTCCAGCCGCTTTCAGGTCGCCGATAATCTTGTCCAGGGCTTCAATATTCAGACCCTCGTCATCCAGGGCTACTTCGGTGACTTTGGCTTCCGCTTTGAGGAAGGTACTCACCGCACCCAGGAAAGTCGGCCCTTCCACGATAATAGTGTCGCCTGGGTCTATCAACAACTGGCAGGCTAAACCCAACGCCTGGCTGGAACCAACCGTAACAAGCAGATTAGCCGGGGTAATCGTCAACTGCTGGTCCCGCCCGATATAATCTACCAGGTAATCCACCAGGGGAGTAGGGCCGCCATACTGCAATGCCTGGGCGGACTGGTCCCGCATCACATCAGCGGCAGCCTGGGCCAGGTCGGCTGCCGGGAATGAAGGTTCGTCGGGCAGACCGTAGCTAAAAGAAATTACCCCTGGCGCACCAGCCATGTTGAAGGCTGGTTGTAAAGTAGCCGCTCGGTGGGCTAACAGATCGCTCGTCCAATCCTGGTTCTGGGTGGTTCCCTGGGTTTTCAAGAATTACCTCATCGTTTCTAATTAGCGGTTCCAGTAATTAACGGTTGCCCATCACGTTGAGCGGGTTACTGGCAAAAGCCAGTTCGGCCAATGCCTCGGTCGCGGCGGTAGCCAGTACCTCATCTTCACTATCGGTAATAGCTTTGAGGGTCCGGCTGGACTCGGCCCCGCCAATTTGGCCCAAAGACCAGATCGCAGCCAGTTGCACTTCCCGGTCAGGGTCTTCACAGAGCCGGATAACCGGTTGAGTTAATTCGTCAGCATTCATTTCTCCGGCGGCAGCCACGGCCTCATAGCGCAAGACCGGTTCCTCACTACCCAGTTCCTTACCTACTTCCGGCACCCAGCGTTTATTGAGCGAACGGCCCATCGCCTTGAGAGCGCTGGCCTTAATCAACTCATCATCGCTATTATAGCCCTCCTGGACCGCCCGGATAACCTGGTCGTCCTGGCTGAAATAACCCAGAGCTTCCAGAGCGCGGCGGCTTACGCTTGCATCATCGGAGTGCAGCCGGTCGAACAACCCCTGCCGCAGCCGAGTTACCCAACGTTCCTTGAGCTTGCCGGTTTCAGCCAGGAGAGCAAAGCGGCTCAAACCAAGCGCGGCTTTTTCCCGGACATTCTCGTCAGGGTCTTTTGCCACCAGTTCCAACAGGTGGGCCAGCAGTTCCCGACTTTCATCTTCCCACAATCCCTCAATGGCTCGGCCCCGGACCTGGGGGTCTTCATCTTTCAAAAGAAAGAAGTATACACTGGCAAATTCCAGTTCAATATCATCTTCGGCCAGTTCGACCAGGGCCATCACGACCCGGCGGCGGCGTTCGGGAACTATCGCGGGCCAGGCCAGTTCAAACCTGGTCTGGTCTTCCGGCTCCATATTGGAGAAAG
>JAYSYV010000515.1:0-1747 GCA_043727245.1 Chloroflexota bacterium
TCCGTGAGCGGCGGCCACCCCTAACCCGCTGGCGACATTGGAGAAAGCATCCTGGAATCGCAAGGCTGCCGCGCCAAACTTGCGTTCGAGCATCTTCTGAACAGCCGGAATATAGCTACTGCCGCCTGTGCGGAGGACTGCCCCAATCTGGCCCGGTTCCAGCCCGGCAAAGGCCAGGGTTTCGTCAATACAGGTTTCAATGCGGCGCAGGTGTCCGGCGATGATTTTCTCGAAGCTGGGACGGCCAAAATATTCACTTATGGCAATTGTTTCGTGGATAAAGGTGATGCGGGTATCCCAGTCTTTGGAGAGGGTCACTTTAGCCCGTTCGATTTCCTGAAAAAGTGAGTAGCCGTAGTTCTTGCGAATGAGGGTTTCGAGGGCTTTAATCTGTTTGCGACCGGAGCTGACCCGGCTTATATCGTCCAGGAAGGTGTAAATCTGCTGCTGTTGCAAGTTGGGGATAGTGTACCAGCGTTTGAGCATGGCGAAAATGTAATGAGGCATTTCCAGGCGCTGTTCGCTCCAGCGAGCATCCTCGCCAAAGTATTTGAAAAGTTTATGCTCCATAATTTCTTCATCCAGGGTATTGCCGCCAATAACCCGCCCATTAGTCGCCAGAATATCTTCGCGCCGGTCGCTTTCTTTCCAGCGGTCCTTGCCCACTCGCACGATAGTTGTATCGAGCGTACCGCCGCCAAAGTCGAACACCAACACATATTCTTCCGGCCCAGCCAGTTCCTGCTCGTAGTGCAGGGCCGCCGCAACCGGCTCGTATTGGAAATGAACTTCTTTGAACCCGGCCAGTTCGGCGGCCCGGCGCAAGCGGCCTTCGGCCAGATCGTCGCCGCTGCCATCGGCTGAGAAGAAGACCGGGCGGCCCATCACTACGCCGTCAATAGTCCGGCCCAGATGAGCATCGGCCCGCTGCTTCATCTCGCGCAGGTACAGGGCCACCAGTTCTTCCAGGGTCATGAATTTGCCCCAGACTTCGGTCCCACCATAACCATCTTCGGCCAGGAATGATTTTATGGCCTGAAAGAAGCGGCCCGGCTGGTTTATATCCACCTCAATAACGACCTGCTCGGTTACTTCCTTGAATTCACCAAAAGTGCTTTTGAAAGTCTGGTCAGTGACGACCCTTTGTTTGACCGCCTCCCGGCCAACATTGTCCCGGTAATAGCTTTCGCTGGCGGCCCGGCCTATGGCGATTTCGCCCTTGCGCCGGATGTAAATCAGGGTACTCATAATCTCCGGTCTGACCTGGCCCGGATCAACCGGCAGCACTCTGACATGGCCTTCCTCGAAAAGAGAAATGGCCGAATTGCTCGTCCCAAAATCTAGCCCGTAACGCATCTAACCCTCCTCTGGCTATTTTCTTTTTCACGTTTAGCTTGAAAGAGTCTTTGCTTAGATAGATATACTATACTATACCATGATTCCGTAAAGGTCAATATGTGACAGGAGGCACTTGAAACTATGTATAACTAACGATGTAGCGCCCTGGCGGCTGAAGTATCCTGGAGAAAAGTAAATAAACTTATAAAAATGGATAGCGTTTCCTGGCATAAACGCTACGACCGGCTGGCCTTTTCTTTTGGTCAGAAAACCATCCTAAAACGTTGAACGTAGTTCGATAATGAAGCTAAATAATAAGCCGCTTTTAACACTCAAACTGACTTGCTGCCGTTAAAGTAAATCATATTTAACGCTGCCTTACATTAAGCCGCTGGCGGCCCACTCTTCG
>JAYSYV010000516.1:0-1747 GCA_043727245.1 Chloroflexota bacterium
CTGGCGAACAAGGTCCAACAATTCAGTGTTGCGTTCGCCGGTCAAGAAAACTTCTTCCGGGGTAGGATGACCGCCTGGTGTTTCGATAGCTTCTTCAAAAGGAGCGCTCGGCCTGGATTTGCGGAGTTGGCCGGTAATAATATTGCTGGTTATCCGGTAGAGCCAGGCTCCAAATGGCACGCCCCGCCATTCAAAGCGGCCCAGGTTTTCAAAGGCTTGTTTGAAAGCCTGGGCTGTAACATCTTCCGCCTCGGCGTGTTGCCCGGTATGATTGTAGGCATAGGCATAGATGCGGTCGAAATAGAGGTCATAAATAGCGCCAAAGTCCTGGGGATTGCTTTTGGCGGCTGCAATCAACGCTTGCTCATCTACCTGTTCGTGTGCCAATTTCAATCATCCTTTTAGTCTTTTCCGACAACTTACCGGTTTTAAGCTTTTAACCCAAAATTTGGTGCAAGGTCTGTCCCATATTATCGCTTTAAACAGGCCCGTTTTCAACCCTTAGAAACAATTGAAATAACTGCCTGACCGGGCCGGGTTAAACGGCTTGCCCTTTTGGAACCCCTTTGTTACAATGCAGCCAACGACAGGCTAATCACTGCATATAATATTCAAGCCATAGGGTCGGGATAATAATCAAAGGGAAGTAACAAACTTATGCGTGTAAGCGGTTCGGGCCTGGGCGCGGCGGCCGGCAATGTCTTTGGCAAAGCCTTAAAGCTGTTCTTCGGACTCTTAATGGTGGTCATCATTTTAGCGGTGGGTGTGGGGATTTATTTCTTCTTCGAGCTAGGTCAAAAACCCAGCAGCAAGGAGGAGCAGGTTCCTTTCACCATCAATAAAGGCGAAACTTTCGGCCAGATCACTGATGACCTGTTCAAGCAACAGCTTATTCGCAATACCTTTATCTTCAGGATCCGGGCCAGAATGTGGGATGCTGAAAGTAAAGTCCAGGCCGGGGTGGTAAATCTTCGCCGCAATATGAACATTGATGAAGTGCTGGAAAGCATTACGTCGGTCCGCCTGAATGACCGCACTGTTACGATTTATGAAGGCTGGCGTTTGGAACAGATTGCCCAATTATTAGCCCAAAACGGTTGGGGTGCCGACAAATTTATCAAGGCCGTCCGCGAAGAAGACTGGCAATTTGGCTTTCTGAACGATAAACCGGTTAACGCGTCGGTCGAGGGTTTCCTTTTCCCTGACACCTACAAAATTCCGGCTAACTATACCGAAAGCCAGATTGTAGGAATGATGCTGAACCGCTTCGGGGTCCAGTTTGACGCTGCACTTCGCCAGAAAGCCCGCGATACCAATGGCATTTACAAAACAGTAATCATGGCTTCCATTATAGAGCGCGAAGCGGTCAAAGCCGATGAACGGCCCAAAATCGCCAGCGTCTTCTACAACCGGCTCAAGGTAGATATGCCTTTGCAGACCGACCCGACCGTCCAGTGGGCCAGGGATACGCTAAAAGCCGGTAAGGATTTAGCCTTCACCGAATGGTGGAAGACTCCGTTAAAAGAAGACCTGGAAATTGATTCGGCCTACAATACTTACCTGAATAAAGGTCTGCCTCCGGGTCCAATCAGCAATCCCGGCCTGGCTTCCTTGAAAGCGGCTACCGAACCGGTCAGCACAGATTTCATTTACTTCGTGGCGACGGGGGACCGCGATGGCAGTCACGCCTTTGCCAAGACCCTGGAAGAACATAACGCCAACGTCAAAAAATACCAGGGCAATTAAA
>JAYSYV010000517.1:0-1745 GCA_043727245.1 Chloroflexota bacterium
GCTATCCTGAAAGGATAAATAAAAATTCCAATTTTCTTCGTTTTAGGGTTAATTTATCATAAAAGACCTGAAATAGACTGTTCTCAAGCTCACTTTGCAATTATTCTTAGTCTTAGCGACTCTTTTGGTTCCTATTATGGTCCAACCCCATTATGACGACCTGGACCGCAACCTGGTAGAGAATGCTATTCATACTGTGAGTGAAATAAAAACCCCGGCTGATAAACTTGGCCCAGGGAGTGGGATTGAGGTAATCTTGCGCCTGCATGAGCAGAACGGAACTTTAAAAGGGCGTTCGCTCGGAACCGAGACTTTGCCAGATATTGATCCCCGGTTGGTAGTTGCCGATCTGGGTGGGTCAGCTTTTGATTTAGTGGCCGGTCTGGCGCCTTCTATTGTCGCGCTACCTTCGGGCAGTGAAAGGGGGACTTTTGGACTGGTTTCTACCTCGGAACAGCGCTGGCGAGTCTATGTTTTGCCGCTCAGTCTGAATGGGACTCCTGCTGGTTACGTGGAAGCGCTAACCTCGTTGAAAAGCATAGATGCTGCAACGGAGCGGTTCCGCCTTATTCTTCTGGCCTTTGGCTTATTTGGGACAGTCGTGGCTCTGGTAGGGGGATGGATTTTATCTGGTCACGCTTTACGGCCTGTCGCCCGTATGGTCAAGGCCGCTCAGACCATTTCCACCTCTCGAAATTTCTCTCACCGGGTAGAAATGCCTTTGCATCAGGATGAGTTGGGGCAACTGGCGACTACTTTTAACCAGATGCTAGAAAGCCTGGAAGAAGCTTACCGTTCTCAGCAGCGTTTTATTTCGGATGCTTCCCACGAATTACGCGCTCCTCTAACTGCGATCCAGGGTAATCTGGAACTCATGCGTCTCCAAAAAAATATGTCCGAGACTGAACGGGAAGAAGCCCTCGCCGAAGCGGAGCGTGAAGCTGCTCGCCTGACCCGCCTGGTAAAGGATCTTCTGGCCCTGGCGCGGGCCGATGCCGGTATGCCTCTCAAATTCCGTCGGGTAGACCTGGATGTTGTAGTGTTGGAAGTCTTCCACTCTGTTCGAACGCTGGTTCATGGTCAAAAATTGATACTCGACCCGTTTAAGCCAATCCAAATTGTTGGTGATGAAGACCAACTGAAGCAACTGGTGTTGATTTTGCTTGACAACGCCCTGAAATATACCCCGGTAGATGTACAGGTCAGGCTTGGCTTGCGCCGCCTGGACAATCAGGTGGAAATCACGGTCCAGGATACCGAAGTAGGTATTTCAGCTAAAGATTTACCCCATGTTTTCGAACGTTTCTACCGGGCTGACCCGGCGCGTGGACGCGACCCGGGCGGTACGGGCCAGGGCCTGGCGATTGCCTTCTGGATTACCCAACAACACGGTGGCTCTATTGAGCTAAACAGCCAGGTTGGGCAGGGTACTACCGCCAAGGTCCATCTTACCGTACGTTCCTGATTTACAATTAACAAACAAAACACTCGGGCAGTTACTCTTATTTTTTACTTGAGCTATAACCTCCAGCCTCTCGCCGTTTTCATCAGCTAATATTCAGGCTCAACTCAGCATCCATTCAGGTTTAACGGCTATACTCTCTATAAGGGCCTTTCATAATTGCCAATTTACCAAATTTTAGTTCAAGTTTGTTTTGGATTAGTCTCAATCTAGGTTCTTTGGTTCCAACCCTGACCAGTTTTTCAAAGGTATCAAAAACATACTTTGAACCATTTAACCTCTT
>JAYSYV010000518.1:0-5544 GCA_043727245.1 Chloroflexota bacterium
CTGTTAAACGCTTTGGAACAGGCCGGACATGGCGTGGAACTGGTAACAATTCCTTTCAAATGGTATCCTCGCGACCAACTCCAGGTCCAGGCGCTGACATGGCGTTCCCTCGAACTTGACCGCGTGAATGGTCGGGCGGTGGACATGGTAATTTGCACCAAATACCCGAGCTGGGCCGTCCGTCACCCGCGCAAGGTGGTCTGGTTGGTCCATCAGCACCGGCAGGCTTACGACTGGTACGGCACACCTCTGACCGATTTCGGCCTTTCGGTAGAAGACCAGAGAGCCAGGCGAGTTATTCTTGAAACCGACGCGACCGGCCTGGGCGAAGCCGAACGGATTTACACTATCTCTAAAAACGTGGCTGGTCGGCTGGCCCGGTTCAACGGCCTGACCGGCCATTCTCTTTATCCTCCCACCCATCACGATCGCTACCATAACGCAGACTATGGCGATTACATCTTTTCGATTAGCCGCCTGGATACCGCCAAGCGGGTGCATTTGCTTCTGGAAGCCCTTAAAAACACTCGCAGCGAAATCCGGGCGGTTATCGCCGGGAGCGGGCCGGAAGAAGCGGCCTTGAAAGCGCGGGCAGTTGCACTGGGCCTGCAAAGGCGAGTAGAATTTACGGGGAGAATCAGCGATGACGAAGCTGTGCGGCTCTACGCCGGAGCGCTGGCGGTTTATTATGCTCCGGTGGACGAAGATTACGGCTACGTCACGATAGAGGCCATGCGCTCAAGCAAGCCGGTCCTGACCACCCCCGATAGCGGTGGCGTGTTGGAATTTGTGCAGGACGGTCATAACGGTTATGTCTGCCCGAACCCGGCCAGTCTGGCCCGGCGAATTGACCAACTACACCAGGATAGCAGCCGGGAATTAGCGGCCCGGTTGGGTCAGGCCGGACTGCAAACCAGCCAGGTTGTACCGGGTTGGCCGGAAGTGGTGCGGGTACTGACAGGGAGTAAGTAATTTTGACCGGCGAAATGACACCACAGCCTTTAGCGGTTGAACCGGCGGGCGAACTGCTGGCAGACCTGACCATTGAAAAAGATGGCCGGGAAATATTCTTCCGGCGGCGCGTCCCGGCATCCAGGTTGGAACAAATGAAAGTTTCGGCGGGCCTGGGTATTTTCTTTCGCTATGATGTGGAACGCCAGAAAGAGACTTTAATCAAGATTGCCCGGATGGACTATGGCAATATTGTGATTGCCCACACCCCGGAAAATGAAATCGTGGGCTATGTGACGGCTCACCCGGTAGATGCCGAGGAACGTTGGGCCGTTTTAAATCAGCCTTCCGACATCAATCCCGCAGGTAAACTGTATGTCTGCGAATTTGGGGCGGTCGAGGTCAGCCGCCAGTACCGGGGCTGGGGCATTAGCTCCCGGCTGATGCAGGCCGCCTTTGCAAGCGATTCTTGGTACGACGATAAGATTGTGGTTTCGGTCGAATTTGCCTGGCATTGGGATTACGAGGAAGCCGGGCTGACAAAATTGGCCTACCGCAAAATGCTACGCAAAGTAATTTCGTCGGCTGGCTTTGAAGCAATGGATACCGACGAACCGAATATTTTGATGGACCCGGCCAATATGTTTATGGTGCGCCTGGGGAAAGAGGCTTCCTTAGAGGTTCAGCAGCGTTTCTTTTCCTTGCTTCATAAAGATAATCGCTGGGGCTTTTAGCCCAACACCGCAATATTCTAGTCTGCCGTAATCGAGCAAATCAGGAAACTGCTAGTATCCCGGCCTAATTAAAGGATGGGATTATTTATGTTAAAAATACCGATTGAAGTTTTGTTGTCGGCCCGGTTGTTTGTGTATCCTAAAACATGGCAAGACAAGCTCTTTTTTATCAGTAACATGGGCCAGGGCGGCCACTTCAGCCTCTATTCTATGCAGTCGGGCGGCAGCCTGCCCCAACCTTTGCTGCCGCCTCAAATTGCCCTGCAAAATCCCTCTCTAATGGACGGTGCTTCTTTTATCATCTTTGAGAGCCTGAAGAAAATTCTGGTTATGCTTGATCAGGACGGGGATGAAAATTACCAGCCAATGTTTATCCCGCTGGAAGGTGGTCTGCCTGAACCGGCCCTGGGCGACCACTTAAAAGATTTCAAAGTGGCTGTCACAGAAGCTGACCCTGCTCAGAACCTTATTTATTTTACTGCCGAAGGCCGGACCGAAGAAATAAACAAGTCTTACCGGGCTAACCTTGTTTCGGGCGAACTTACCCTTTTTCATGAGAGTAAATGGGCTAACTTTGTAGTCGGGGTAAGCCAGGACCACCGGCGGGCCATCATCCTAGAATCCTATTCCACGGGCGATGTGGTGCTGTACGAGTGGCAGGAGGGGCAAACCGCCCTACGCCTTTTATACGGCGTAACCCTGGCCGACCGGGCCGAGGGCCAAAGCGTACCACTCAATAGCCTGAGCCGGAGCAGCTATACCGGAGGCGACCGGGGCTTACTTGTGTTTACTTCCCTGTTTGAAGATACTTACGGCCTGGGTTATATGGACCTGGCAAAGCCGGGTGAAATTTTGCCGGTGACGATTAGCGGCAAAGTCCATACCGGAATAGGCGAATTCGAGGATTTCGAGCCGCTCTACGCCAACCGCTTTTTGCTGCGCTACAATATAGATGGCTGTTCCTGGCTTTATGAAGGCGAATTTAACGAAGCCGCCCGCGAAATGAAGCTGGATAAAGTAATTTGCGGCCAGGGCGAACTGACTAACGGGGTGCTGGAAGCCGCCAGTTATGATAAAGAGGCCGACCGCTATGCCCTGGCTTTTTCCACTGCCACCTCACCCTGCCAGATTTACACCATCGAGGGGAAAGACCGAGCCAACGTTGTCGCGCATACCCAGGAACGCATCCTGGGTATCCCGCCCGAATGGCTTTCGGCAGGAGAAGATGCTTCATTCACCTCTTTTGACGGTTTACGAATTTCGGCCAGGCTGTATCTACCGGCTCCGGCGTTGGGCTATCACAGACAGCGGCCCCTGGTTTATTACATCCACGGTGGACCGCAAGGCCAGGAACGGCCCGATTTCACATGGTTTTCCATGCCGCTAATCCAGTTTTTGACCATGAACGGCATCGCGGTCTTTGTGCCAAACGTCCGGGGCAGCACCGGCTATGGTTTAAGCTATACCAAGCTGGTAGACCACGATTGGGGCGGACAGGACCGGTTGGACCATATTCACGCCATGAAATCGTTGGAGCCAGATTCCCGCGTGGACGTGAAACGAGCGGGAGTCATTGGCCGGTCTTATGGGGGTTATATGACCCTGACTCTTGCCAGCCGCCATCCCGAACTGTGGAAAGCAGCCGTAGATATGTTTGGGCCGACTAATCTCGCCTTGTTTATCGAACGCGCCCCGGTTACATGGCGGCCTTACTTTGCCATCGCGGTCGGCGACCCTGAAAAAGACCGCGATTTCCTGGTGGAACGCTCTCCCAGTACGTATATTGACCAGCTTAAGTGTCCCTTGCTGGTCATCCAGGGCAAGAACGACCCGCGCGTTATCGAGCAGGAATCTCGCGAACTGGTGGCGCGTTTGAGGTCGTTGGGTAAAGAGGTGGATTACCTGATGTTCAGGGACGAAGGGCATGATGTCTTGAAGTTCGCCAACCGGGTAAATTGCTATACCCGGATAACCGAGTTTTTCCTGGAACATTTGTGAGAAAATCAGGCTTGCGTAGAACGTAAGAAGATTAATGTTGGTCGGGTATTATGGGGCAGGCAGCAAGTATTTCACAGGCAATGTTTGACCTGAATCACGTAGAACGTTCAATTTTGCCCATTCTACGTCCTAAACCCTTATCGCTTTTCGCCCAGTACCTCCTGGATACGTAAGGCCAGGTGGAGAGCCAGCGCCGTTTCGGAGTCTTCCAGGTCAAAACCGGTAATATCCTGGATGCGGCGAAGCCGGTAAAGTAGGGTGTTGCGGTGGACATCTATTTTGCGAGCCATTTCGCTCGGCGAGCCTTGATAGCGGAAATAAGCCTCCAGGGTCCGCATAAGTTCGCCGCCGTTGCGGGTATCGTGTTCCAGCAGGCGGCCCAGCACTTCCTGGTAAAACTCGCGCAGTTCGCGGGTGTTTCCGATGGTCAAGAGTAAGCGATAGACTCCGAGGTCGCCAAAGTAGGTTAGCTGGCCCGGCCCAAAAAGCCGCAAGCCCATCATGACCGCTTTTTCAGCCTCGGCGCTCTGCTTGGGCAACCCTTCTACACCGCCCTCGTGGAACCGGCCCAGGCCCGCCGAAACGCTTATATCGGGGTAGCTGTCCACGAAGCGTTCCTGGAAAATCATGACCGCTTTTTTGGCTTCGACCGGGCCGCCAAATTCCTTACCGTTGGTATTGGCGAAGAAGACCACAAAACGGTCGTCCCGCACTCGCGTGATAGTGGCCCAGTTGCGGCGGGCCGACTCTTGCTCCACCAACCGCTGTAATTCCCGGCCCATCGTTTCGCTTACCGGCAGGTCCAGTTCCATTTCGCGGCCATCCAGCACAATGGTCAGAGGTTTTTTGCGCTGAGTCTTTTCCTGCTGCCGGAAAGCGAACGAGGCCACCCAGTAGGATAGTTGCAGATTATAGCCGAGCCGTTTGGCCCGCTCGATAATAGCTTCCGGGCTGGTAAAAGCCCCGTCCAGCAGTTCATCCAGCACATTGGCCTGAAATTTATCTTCGACGGCGCTTACCGCCATTTCCCGCGCCCGTTCGATAGCCAGGGCGCTGGCGGCCCGGCTGAGGGCTACTCGCTGGCGGCGGTCGAAATCGCTGCCCAGCAAGGAAACATAGCCGGCCACAGTGGCCTGCGCGATTATGGGGGCGGTCAACTGGTACAAGGTGGTGTGACCGTCCGAGGGCATTTCAAAAACGTGGAGGGGCGGATCGCTGGCCCGCAAATCTTTGTTGTGCAACCATTCTCGCAGCACCGCCAGGTTACTATGCAGCACCGAAGTAAAACTGTTGTTGTCAATGACCGGGTTGACATCCAGGGAAGGAATGTTGCCGTACAGGCCGTTACGGTTTTCAGCTATGCCGACCAGGCTGACCGTCTGGTCGCGATCCGGCATAAAGCTGACCCTGGTGCGGAAGTTCGCATCTTCAACAATTACGGCTTTGCCGCTTAGTTTACATAATAATTCGGCTATTGCCGAAATGCCCTTGCCCTCAATAGCCAGCTCGGTAAATTGCCGGTAGACTTCCTGGTTCCAATGTTGTAACTGCTGGTTATTTTCGGCAATATACCGGGTAATATTGCGTTCGAGTTCAGATAGGCTGGTTCCTTCGGGAAGGGCGAAAAGGGGCAGGTTGAGTTCGTTGGCGGCTTCAATCCCAACATCGGGAATTTCACCCAGGATAGCCGCCCCGGCCACCCCCTTTTCTGAGAGATAGTTAAAGAGGCGCGACAGATGAAATTCTTCATCCAACGCCCGCAGCACCCGCACCGAAATAAGGACCAGTTCGTTGCCTTTGAGGCCATCAAAGATGGGGGGACGGCTGCGTCCGGCCAGCACCCAGCTCACCTCATGCCCCA
>JAYSYV010000519.1:0-5543 GCA_043727245.1 Chloroflexota bacterium
TCTTATCCCAACCACGTGGGGCCGGACCAACCCAACCCTCGTCTTTACCGGGAGCCTGGGCCGCTGTACTAAACTGTGTCATAGTGCCTCCTATTGACAGTTTAAATCAAATGATTCATCGGGATGTTAGCAAAAAGGGTAAACAATGTTGACACTTTTTGTGGTACTCTTATTATACTCTTTACGACTATTTATTAACAGCCTTTTAAAATAAGTACATGAAAAGATAATAGAACTTAATCGAAAAAGAGTCAAAACAGAAAATGTTGATATGTATGTGGATAACTGCAACTAGGGGTAGCGGAGGGGCCACTTTATAGAACATTTAATCCTTGGAATTATTTGTGGATAAGTTGCTTTACATATCTCTAAAAATCTATTGCAATTCTCAAAAAATTAACTATAATAAAACTATTAAGTTATGCAGGAAAACATCTGGTAGTTTACCGGATGTGGTTTTCAGTCTCGATTAACCCTGTAGGTAGCAACTAAAGTAGTAAACGAAGTTTAAATGTAGCAGACCGGGACACGGGTCCGGCAAAGTTACTCATAAGCAACCAGATTGCCGCTGAGTACGGCCACAAGGAGGAATACATAATGTATTTTGCCGATAAATCACTTACCTGTAAGGATTGCCAAAACGCTTTTCTCTTTACAGCCGGTGAACAGGATTTCTACGCTTCAAAGGGTTTGGTCAACGAACCAGGCCGCTGCCCGGAATGCCGGAACCGCCGTAAGACCCAGGCCATCGCCCTAAACCTGCCCTCGGTATCCGCGCCGGGCGCAATTCCTCCCAGGCTGGTTGATGTAAGCGCGGCGGTTTGCGCCGAATGTGGGGTGGAAACTACAGTCCCGTTTCGGCCTAGACTGGCCCGCCCGGTCTATTGCAAAGAATGCTATGTCAAGCAACGCGCCGCCGCTGAAGCTGCCCAGGCTGTCGAAGCCAGTCTTGCCGCTTCTGAAGCGCTGGTCTCATAATTAGAATCCCCGCCTAACCCGGTAGTTATATACCTTTCAGGCCGGACTGAACTTTCCTGACCAGGAGTCATTAAATTGGCTCCTGGATTTTTCGATTCTAATCAAAGAGACCTTTTATGAGAAAATCAGAGGTTGTTTGTTAGTTTAAAGTGGGTTGACTATTGCGTGAGAATTGTTTGCTTGGCTTCTATTTCAAGTTTATCAGGATCAAACTTAACCACAGGTAATGGAAGATTTTCTTTCTTTACTACGGCATACCAGCTTTTAAAGAAGTTTCTAACTCTTTAACAGCCAAAGTTGGGGTTTTACCAAAGGCTGAAAAATATTCAATATCAGGAACATTAGCAATCCAGGCCGCATCTTCCTCGCTATAAAAGATTACAAAAGCATATTTTTCATTGTTGAAGCTGGAACTTTTTATTTAAAAGGACGGGCATTTGAGTGCCCGTCCTTTTCGTTTTAATTCTTACTTATCACGAACAACATCGCCCAGGGCCGCCTGCGCCGCCGCCAGACGGGCTACCGGCACCCGGTAAGGGCTGCACGATACGTAGTTAAGGCCGATTTCGTGGCAGAACATGACCGAGGAAGGCTCGCCTCCATGTTCGCCGCAGATACCGACCTTGAGGTTAGGTTTGGTCTTGCGGCCCCGTTCGGTGCCGATTTGGACCAGTTGGCCTACACCGTCGCGGTCCAACACCTGGAAGGGGTCATCCTTGAGGATTCTCTTCTCGACATACATCGGCAAGAACTTGCCAGCGTCATCCCGGCTCAGGCCGAAAGTGGTCTGAGTCAGGTCGTTAGTTCCAAAGCTGAAGAACTCGGCCTGCTCAGCGATTTGATCGGCCAGCAAGGCGGCGCGAGGCAACTCAATCATAGTCCCGACCAGATATTTGACACCCGCTTCGGCTATGCCTTCTTCTTTCGCTACCCGGTCCACGATTTCGCGCTGGATGCGCAATTCGTTGAGGTCGGAAACCAGCGGAATCATGATTTCCGGCTCGACATGGCCGCCTGCCTTCTTGACTTCGATAGCGGCCTGGAAGATTGCCCTGGCCTGCATCTCGGTGATTTCGGGATACTGGATGCCCAAACGGCAGCCCCGGAAACCCAGCATCGGGTTGGACTCGCGGAGGCTTTCAATCCGGCCATTCAGCTTGTCGAATGATACGCCCAGCTTTTCGGCCAGTTCGTGAATCTCGTCGGACTCGTGAGGCAAGAACTCGTGCAAAGGCGGGTCCAGGGTCCGAATCGTCACCGGGAAACCGTCCATGGCCTGGAAGATACCGACAAAATCTTCCTTCTGATAGGGCAGCAGCCTCGCAAGAGCCTTCTTGCGGTCGTCCAGGTTGTCGGCCACAATCATCTCGCGGACTACATCAATCCGGTTGCCTTCAAAGAACATATGCTCAGTCCGGCACAGGCCAATTCCGGCTGCACCAAACTCACGGGCTTTGCGGGCATCCGCCGGAGTGTCGGCGTTGGTGCGAACGCCCAGGGTGCGGTACTTGTCGGACCATTCCATGATAGTTGCAAAGTCGCCGCTCATTTCAGGGTCAATTGTATCAACTTTACCCAGCAACACGCGGCCTTCATTTGAGTCCACGTCCAGGGTAATCCAGTCGCCCTTCTTGACCTCAATATCAGTGCCAGCCACAGTAAAGCCGCTTTCGTCCCTGGCGATGCGGAGCGCCCCGGCCCCAACGATACAGCATTTGCCCATACCGCGAGCCACCACGGCGGCGTGGCTGGTCTTGCCACCAAAGGCGGTCAGGATACCCTGAGCCGCGACCATTCCGCGCAAATCTTCAGGGGAAGTTTCCTTGCGGACCAGGATGACTTTCTCGCCCGCATTGCCGCGTTCTTCGGCTTCCTCGGCGGTAAAGACCACCTGACCGACAGCTGCGCCGGGGCTACCGGCCAGACCTTTCGCCAGGATGGTTTTCCTGGCGTTGGCGGCGACGCGGGGTAGTAACAACTGGTTCAGGTCATCGGCGGGGATGCGCTGGAGGGCGGTCTTCTCGTCAATTACGCCTTCTTTTACAAGGTCTACTGCGATTTTGACGGCGGCTGGACCAGTGCGCTTGCCGTTACGGGTTTGGAGCATAAACAGGCGGCCCTTTTCGATGGTAAATTCCATGTCCTGGACATCCTGGTAGTGCGACTCCAGGTGTTTGGCGATTTCGTGGAACTGGTTGTAAACACCGGGGAAAGACGGGTCGTGTTCCATTTCGGCAATCGGGTGAGGGGTCCGAATACCGGCCACCACGTCTTCACCCTGGGCGTTCGGCAGATATTCACCGTACAGGACGTTCTCGCCGTTGGAAGGGTCGCGGGTGAAAGCTACGCCAGTGCCGGAGTCGTCGCCCATGTTGCCAAAGACCATGGACTGGATGTTGACAGCAGTGCCGAGGGCATCGCTGATTTTATTCATGCGGCGGTAGACAATGGCCCGGTCGTTGTTCCAGGAAGCAAACACGGCTTCGACCGCGCCCTTTAACTGGTCAAGCGGAATTTCCGGGAAAGGCTGGCCGGTCTTTTCCTGCACGATTTTCTTGTAGGTTCCCACCAGTTGCTTTAGCTGATCCGCCGAAAGGTCGGTATCTTTAGCATCCGGGCCAACCTGGTGCTTGAGGGCTTCCAATTCATGCTCAAAAGCGTCTTTATTGATGTTTAGCACAACGTTGCCATACATCTGGATGAACCGGCGATAGGCATCATAGGCGAACCGCTCGTTATTGGTCAGGGCAATGACCCCCTGGACGGTTTCGTCATTCAGGCCGAGGTTGAGGATAGTATCCATCATACCGGGCATTGAAAACTTGGCCCCGCTGCGGACGGAAACGAGTAAGGGGTTTTTGGGGTCGCCAAACTTTTTGTCCATGGCCTGCTCAACGTCTTTGAGCGCCTCATAGCCCTGGTCCCACAAACCTTCGGGGAATTGTTTGCCATTATCGTAGTAAGAGTTACAGCTCTCGGTGGTGATGGTAAAGCCTGGAGGCACTGGCATCCCGGCCCGTGTCATCTCGGCTAACCCGGCTCCCTTTCCGCCCAGCAGATCTTTTTGACTGCCATTACCATCGCGGAACAGGTAAACCCATTTGTGTGCCATTAAAATCCTCCATAAAAGTGAGCATTGAATAAGAACGGCCGGAAATTTGAGCCTGGTTCTTTCAAGACCCTTTCAAACAACTAAATTTAGAGAAAATGTCGCTTCTTTGCGGTAATTTCCATTTTATCAATCCTGATTTTACTATTTTGGCCCTCAGCTTGCAAGGTAGGCCCAGAGTCTATTTCAATTTTGGATGATTTTGGTGGTTTACTGCCATAAAGAGGAATATATCCGGCCATTTTTAGTGGGGGAAACTGAGGTATAAATTATGCACAAAGTTGACACAACCTAAAGAGAGGAAAGTTTGCCTCTCCTCACTTTGTTCTCCAATAAGGGGTTAAACTGTGACCAATTCCAGTTCTTTTCCGGCTACTTCTGCCTGGGCCGGTTCGGCATCGTTAAAGGGTTTGGTAAAGATATTCTCCGGCGGCAGGTAATATTTATACTGGCGCAACCGTGAAGCTTGTTCAACTACGGGGGCAGCACTGTCTGTTCCACACCAACTCAACCGGACCGGCGTATCGGCTAGGGCGCCAATACGGATGGCAAGGGTAAGCCAGGTGGCCTTTAAAAAAATTTGGGCCTGTTGTTTAGTGGTTTGGGCTGTAGTGGGCAATTTGACAATAATTACCGTTGACCCGTTCAGGCAGAGTTGATTGGTAAAGCTCTCCCACTCGCTGTTCCAGGCTGTCGGCTGGTCGAGGCAAAAGGCTATTACCGGGAAGCCATTAGCCGGTATGCTGGTGGCAGGCCACATGTAGCGGATATTTACAGGGTAGAAGCGCCAACCCTGGCGTTTCCAGAAGCGAAGCGTGCCGGAACAGACTTCCGGGCTGTCATAGGCAGCCGGATTTGAGAAAAGGCCGGGCCGGGTCGCCGGTTTGACTTTGCTGACCGTATCCCAAATTGCGGTCAATCCCCACTTGCTCTTGCGACTTTGCAATAGTGTCATGTCAGTAATACTCTTTACTTTATAAATGGCAGTTTTCATGGTATCAGTCAGGGCGATAGAACGTTTGAATTGATTATAGAACACCCACGCAAGGGGGTAAAGAGCTAAAGGCCATAAGAGGAGCCAATGTTAAGCCTTTTCGATAATGTATTTGAATGATAAAATTTGAAATCATTTAATTTGCCCTATGAACTACTAGAATCAGAGGCTTTTGGCGCTTCAACGCTTAAAGTTGACAGTGATGGCCTGGCGCAATAAGATTAATAAGTTGAAGCCTGGATGCGGGAAACGGCTGCTTGGTTTTGGGTTGGCCGCCGGTCCATCACTGAGATTGAATGATTAATAAATTGAGAGAAGGATTGAATATTTTGGCATCATCATCTACTGAATATGGAAAAGCGGAAAACCAGACAAACGAAGCCAAATTAAGCGGCCAACATGTCGGTGTCAATGATTGGAAATCCATAGACCAGGTGGTAAGTGAACTTAGCGGGCGGGGTT
>JAYSYV010000520.1:0-5535 GCA_043727245.1 Chloroflexota bacterium
TTTGACTGGCGAAATTAGTTTGGGAAGTAGCCAGTGAGTAATTCCTGGCTGGTAACGAATGTAATATTTACAGCAGTTGGGTTTATTGAGATAAATTCAAAAACCAATATAAAAGGATTGTGAATATGACACTGGGAGCGGGCGTGGAAAAACTACCCTTTTTTGTATACGGCACTTTACGCACCGGTGAAGACAACTGGGAGCGCTTTTTAAAGAACCGGACCGAGCAGGAAATCCCGGCGGTCCTGCCGGGCCATAAAATGTTTGTGGATGTCTTTCCTTTTGTAACCGATGCCGGGGAGGGCAGTCAGGTCACTGGCAACCTGGTCTATCCCCGGCCCGAACTCTATGAGGCCGTAACACGCGACCTGGACGGGCTGGAAGAATATGACCCTGCCACCGATACCGGTTGGTATATGCGGGTAATCCGGGAAGCAGTTTACAAGGACAGCGCCGGACACACCCAACGAGTACGGGTCTGGGTCTATCATGGCGGCCCCGACATCATAAATGACCTGGACGAAAAGAACCTGGAATTCAGCGGCGACTGGTTAACTCACCTGAGCCGTGAACTTGGTTAATCTACAACGGTTCAGTGCAACCGGCTTAACTTCAAAAGCTCCTTTTAAGCGGACTACTTTCAATTCAATCCCTGGGCCAGGCAGGTTCAGGGCAACCCCGGCTTGACTTTTCCCCCCCGTGTGTTTGCTCTTATACATAGGAAAATTTACTCATTTCTTTTTTCGCTGATTCGGGCATTAATAATAATAAAGACTTTCTAGTCAGGCTTTAGCGGGAGAAAACAACGATGTTTGTGAAACGGTGGAATAGGAAACTAACTTTTAGCATTAGAACCCGGTTGATTATTAGTTTCGTAACAGTAATGCTGCTTTTTTTGATAATGGCCGCGACATCGCTGCTGGCCTTTTCCTTCTATCAGACCGATCTTGCCGCTGCCCGGCAGGTTGATGCCACGTCCTCGGTTGCCAGTGCTACGCTGGCTTCTTTTCGGGCCGAAGCTCTGGCTTTCACCGATTTACTGGTTCGCAAAACCATGACTGTCGAAGACGCTTACCAGAAAATTAATGCCAGCCTCGAACAGGTCCAATTACCTTTGTTGCTCAAAGCCGACCTCACCCCCGATGAGCGGGAACAGATAACATATATTGTCGCGCAACATAAAAAACTGACCCAGCTTTATAGCGATGCGCTTAAGTCCGTCACAGGGTTCGATTTCAACGAGGCTATTTCTGCCTGGACTATCAATATTGCTCCTATCAAAGATTCACTGGTCTTGCGTAGTACTCGCTTGAGCAACGATCTAACGCATAGAGCCGACGAAAGCGCCAACCGTGCCGATACTGATGCCACGCAGCGTAAGCTAATAGCCCTGGTCGTGCTGGCTGGAACCGTGGTGCTGGGTACGCTGGTGGCTCTGGGGACTATCCGGGCCATTCTCAACCAGAATAAACAGGTCGAAAAAGCCCTCGGCCAATTACAAATTGCCAGCCAATCCATCGAACAGCGCCAGCAGGATAGCAAAGAGGTGAGCCGTCAGGTCCAGGATTTGGCCGGATTATTAAAGAACACCGCCGGGCAACAGGCCCAGGGCAGCCACGAACAGGTCGGGACGGTGGTGCAAATAAATTCTTCGATGACTGAACTATCGGCCACCGCCCAGAATATTAACGACCTGGCAAAGCAAGTTAGCCTGGCTGCCGAAACTATCACCTCGGAAAGCCAGCAGATCGAATTTACTACGGCCCAGACCTCCAGCCAGAGCGAAAAGGGCCGTAACGCAGTCGCTCAGACTGTCGCAGTCAGCGAAGAAGTCGGCCAGCTTTACAATCAATTGTTGGAAACTATGAACGAACTAAACAGCCGCCACAACAAAATGCGGCGTATCCTGGATTTGCTGGGTTCTATCGCTTCGGAAACTCACCTGCTCTCGCTCAACGCCGCGATTGAAGCAGCCGGAGCCGGGGAATATGGCGAAAGATTTGGCGTAGTCGCCCACGAAGTCAAAGACCTGGCTGCCCGGTCCCGCCAGGCCAGCCAGGAAGTGGTCACTATTGTCCAAGAAATCGAAGATGTTACCCGGCAGGCGGTCTTATCGGCCCAGGATGGCTTTCACAAAGCCAGGGAAATGGAAGAAGTGGCGGCCCAGGCCGGTTCCGTTATTGAAGAAATGCGCCAGATATCCGAACAGGCCCACGAACAGGCCAGCACTATCAGCAGCAGCGCCCAGAACATGCAAGAATTGAGTGCGGTTATTAAAAACGCCACCGAACAGCAACGCTCCGCCAATCAACAGATTATGCAAGCTCTTTCAGGATTGACGGTAATTGCCCAGCAAACTGCTTCCGGCAGCAATGCTGTATCACAAACCGCGGTCAACCTGGAAAAGGTCAGCGCTCGGTTGAACCTGACCCTGGCGGCTTAAAGTTTAATTATAGTCTGGCTTTATCCATAAGATACGTAAAAATAATCCCCTGGAGCCATTGCACCAGGGGCCATTTGTATTGCAATGGCTAAGCGCGAGTGTTATAATTCTCACATATTGATAGGTAAAAGACCTCTATTTTTGAAAGTTGTCTAACAGCTTTTCGGATTTTAGAAGCTAATTAGTAGCCTTTAGTATTTTGCTCAAACTTTAAGCTTAAAGGCGATCTACCCAATATCAGACCCTTGAAAGTAAATAAATCAAGGAGGAGGAAACTGTTATGTATCGAGGCCAATCCGGCATGTGGCTCTGGATATTACATCGTCTAACCGGTGTAGGTATCCTGGGCTTTTTATTTCTCCACATTGCCGATACTTACCTGGTCGGTTTCGGAGCGCAATATTTTAACGAATTGGTATTCCTCTATAGAAACCCACCTTTCCGGATACTAGAGTGGTTGCTTGTTGGGGCAGTGCTTTATCACGGCTTTAATGGGGTCCGCCTTATATTAATGGACTTCTGGGATAAAGCGGTAGACCATCATAAAACCCTGGTTCAGATTACGATTATAGCCTTCTTCGTGGCGTGGTTGCCTGCCGGGTTCTTCATGCTTAAGCCGCTATTTCTTGCTTAGGGCAGAATTGGTCGAGCCTCCCACGGTTTGAAACGAGCAGTATCCGGCTAAATTAGAAGGGATTTTAGAAATGTCAACCGAAACCAAGAACATCGAACAGCACCATGCTGACCCTGTGAAGAAAATCACCCGCCGCTGGACCACAAGTGGTGGCCGCCCCCGCCCCAGCAGCAATTTTGAACTGTTTAGCTGGTATTTTTTCCGAATTAGCGGTATCTTATTACTCTTTTTCGCCTTAATACATCTGATGATCATGCACCTGCTCAATAACGTAGACGTGGTTACTTACCAGTTTATCGCGGACCGCTGGGCCTCTCCTTTGTGGCGCACCTTTGATTTGCTGCTGCTGGTCCTTGCGCTAACCCACGGCCTGAACGGTGTGCGTGTCCTCATCTACGATTATGTTCATTCACGTGGCTGGCGGACCTTCGCGGTTTCGATCCTCTATACGGTAGGCATCCTGTTTATCCTATTGGGAGCGCAGGTTATTCTTACTTTCCAGCCCCAGATTCAAAATATTGGGCCAAAATAAGCAAGCTAGTAAGCAAGGGAGTATTTAGCTGATGTACCACAAATATGATGCAGTGGTAGTAGGTGCGGGCGGCGCGGGCCTGATGGCAGCGCTGCAACTGGTAGGCAAGGCCAATGTAGCCTGTATCACCAAGCTTTACCCCAGCCGCTCTCATACCGGGGCCGCGCAAGGTGGTATCTGCGCCGCCCTCGGTAACACTGAAGAAGACCACTGGGAATGGCATATGTTCGATACGGTCAAGGGTGGAGATTACCTGACCGACCAGGATGCCGCCGAAGTACTGGCCCGCGATGCCGTCGAGCGTGTTATTGAACTGGAACACATGGGTCTGCCTTTCAACCGGACACCCGAAGGCAAAATTGACCAACGCCGTTTTGGCGGCCACACCCGCAACTATGGCGAAGGCCCGGTCCGCCGGTCTTGCTTTGCGGCTGACCGCACCGGCCACATGATTTTGCAGACCCTTTACCAGCAGGGCATCAAGGAAAACGTGACTTTTTACAACGAATTTCACGTCATGGACCTCTTGATTAATAATGGCCGCTGTGTCGGTGTTACCGCTATGGAAATCAAAACCGGTGAACTGCACACTTTCCATACCAAGGCGGTCATTTTCGCGACCGGCGGTTATGGCCGGGCCTGGCGGGTGAGTTCCAACGCCCACGCCTGTACCGGGGACGGTATGGCGGTGGCTTACCGGGCCGGTATTCCCCTTATGGACATGGAAATGTACCAGTTCCACCCGACCGGGCTATACCGCATCGGTATTCTGCTAAGTGAAGCGGCCCGTGGCGAGGGCGGTATTTTGCGTAATGGCCTGGGTGAACGTTTCTGCGAACGTTACGCCCCTACTCTCAAAGATTTAGCCCCACGCGATATGGTCAGCCGCTTTATCGCCCAGGAACTCCGGGAAGGCCGGGGAGCTGGGCCGGATAAAGATTTTGTCTACCTGCACGTGGACCACCTGGGCAAAGAAGTAATTGACGCAAAGCTGCCGGACATTACCGATTTCGCCCGGACCTATCTGCATGTCGAGCCGTACACCGAAGGCGTGCCAATTCAGCCAACCGCCCACTACGCAATGGGCGGTATTCCGACCAATATTGATGGCGAAGTTATCCTGGATGAGAAAGCGACTGTCTTGCCGGGCTGCTATGCCGCCGGGGAAGTGGCCTGTGTTTCGGTCCATGGCGCTAATCGCCTGGGTACAAACTCGCTGGTAGACCTGGTAGTCTTTGGCAAACGGGCTGGTCTGAAAGCCGCCGAATATGTCCAACACAACGACTGGGAAACTTTACCGGCTAACCACGAAACGCGCTCTAAGGAACTGCTCGGCTTCGTGGACTCCGGGGCAACCAACACGAAACGGACCGAAATCGCCGCTGATATTCGCAAAGACCTGCAAAATAAGATGCAGGAATGGGTCAGTATCGTCCGCAACGAAACTACCCTGACCAATATGATGAACAAGCTTGCCGAACTGCGGGAGCGTTATGGTCGTTTGCGTTTACAGGATACCGCCACCAAGTTCAACACCGAGCGGTTGGAAGCTCTTGAACTGGGAGCCTTGCTGGAATGTGCCGAAGCGACCACTAAAAGCGCTCTTGAACGCAAGGAAAGCCGGGGCGCTCAGTACCGTGACGATTACGAAAAGCGCGATGATGTGAACTTCCTGGCCCATACTCTGGCCTACCGGGCCGAGAACGGTGGCGTTAAAGAACTGCGCTACAAGCCGGTAGTCATTACTCGGTTCGAGCCTAAAGAAAGAAAATACTAAAGCGTTAAACGTTTAACGATATTCGAGGAGCAACAGTAAAATGGCTACTCAGGTGACATTAAAAATCTTGCGTTACGACCCTGATAAGGATAAAAAAGCGCATTTTGAAACCTATACGGTCGAGGCCGACCCCCTTGACCGTATCCTGG
>JAYSYV010000521.1:0-1738 GCA_043727245.1 Chloroflexota bacterium
TAAATACCGGGCTGGCCGTAGTAACCAGCTTAGTGGTAGTGATGCCCATAATAATTTGCTGGTTTATGACGTTTGACGTACTGGCTGCGTTATTGCTATCTCCGGAATAAACCGCCGTTATCGAGTGGCTGCCGGCAGCGAGGTTAGGGGTATAGCCATAGCTACCGACTCCGTTACTCAAAGGCGCAGTAGAAAGGACTACGCCGCCATCCTTAAACTTGATCGTGCCGGTAGGGGCGGTTGCTCCGCTGGTACTGATGGTCGCCATAAAGGTGACAGATTGCCCTTTATAGACCGGATTACTGGAAGTCGTCAGGGTGGTAGTGGTGGCCGGAAGAACGCAGGTGTAAATCCGCACATCGTCAATCAGCCAGCCCAGGTTACTGATACTACTATCGGTACCCTGTCGGAAGCGGAAACGGACCGAATTTCCGGCTAAAGAATTTAAATTCAGCAGGCTGGAGTAATAGCCCTTACTGATGTAGGTAAAAGCCTGTTGACCACCCAGCGGGTTCTGAAAAGAATTGGAAAGCGTTCCGTTATAGCCATTAGTGATAAATAACGGCCCGGCATTGGAATAAGTGCCGCTCCCGTTGAGGCTGTATTCGACTATACCTCCATCATAATTCTCAGTTGAGCCATGATCAAACTGGTAAAAGTGGCGGAAATGCATGAAGGCGTTAGACGGTAAAGGTACACTGGCGCTCATAGACGCATTAGTGTCGCTGACCGTATTAATATCCTGGCCGTACAAACTTACCGCCCCGCTGGCTGGAAAGATACTAGAGTAACTCCAGATATCCGCGTTTGTGGTATTCCAGTTGCCACTGGAAGTATTTTCCATGTTGTCAAAGAAAAGGTTGTTAGGAATCTTTCCGACCGGGCAGATCTGGGCTTCCGAGGAGCCGTTGACCGGGTTCAAATTCATTTCAGTAGCGTCCACCGCTTTTTTAACCTGCTGGCAATCGGCGGCGGTTATGCCGTGCAGGCCGATCAGATTAGCGCAGGACTGCTGCAAGTAAGTATAAAGATCCTTATAGTTGCTGCCGGAAGTCAGGACGTGCGTTTCCAACTCGTAGTAAATCTGGGCCGCTTTTGGAATGCCTATCCCGCTAATTGTCTGGCCGTTAAAAGTTCCGCCCGGCTCACCGGCAGTCCCATCGACGATCAGGTAGGCTGCTTTGTTACTGATACCGCTGTTAGTATGGACCCCCGAATTGTCATCTCTGTCGCTGTGATAAAGGGGGCTGGTGATCCGGTCCGGGTCACTAAAGCTAGCCGGGTTCTTCATGCTCCGAAATTGGCCGTTGCAAGCGGTTGACTGGGAGGGTAAATCCTCACCTATAAGCCACTTCTGGCTGGCGGCATTACCGGTGGTGCAACCGTCCACTCCATCGGTCTGGTCAACAAACTCGCCGAAAATATCTGACATAGATTCGTTGATAGCCCCTGCATGGTAAGAGTAAAACAACCCGGAAGTAAACTGGGTGAATCCGTGGGTCAGCTCGTGACCTACCACGTCATCTCCCACCGCGAAGCCCTGCCCATAGTACATCTCGGTGCCGTTCCAGAAAGCATTTTTGTAAGGGCAGGAGTCAATGGAAAAGCAGAAATTAACGGTGGATTTAAGGGGTAATCCCAGCCCATCCAGGCTGTCCCGGCTAAAGTTACTCATGAAAAAATCATAAGTTTTCCCGGCATAGTCGTAAGCTTTATTGACATCGTCATTAGAATTTGC
>JAYSYV010000522.1:0-5513 GCA_043727245.1 Chloroflexota bacterium
CGCCTTTTGCAGGAGTTATTACAAATTAGAGTTCGGTGGTATCCGCCGGGATGACCGGCAGGTCGAATTTCATAAATTCGGGATATTTCTGGCCGGCCCCGGTATTGAACAGAACCACCCGTTCTTCCGGCGAAACCAGATTTTGTTCCAGCATCCGGCGCAGCACTGCCAGCGTAGCCGCGCCTTCCGGGGCCGGGAAAATGCCCTCGTTGCTGGCTATTTCGAGCGTAGCTTCTTGCATGGCTTCATCGGTGACGGCCAGGCAGGTTCCGCCGCTCTGGCGTACCGCTTGCAGCATCAAATAATCGGCTACCGCTACCGGCACCCGGATTCCGCTGCTGCCGGTTTGGGCATTTTCCCAGGGCCGGGCAAATTCGGCCCCTTCCTCAAAAGCTCGGACGATAGGGGCGCAGCCAGTCGCCTGGGCTACAATCATGCGGGGCCGTTTCGCGCCAATCCAGCCCATTTCTTCCATTTCGGCAAAAGCTTTCCACATCCCGACCAACCCTGTGCCGCCTCCGGTCGGATAAATAACCACGTCCGGCAACTCCCAACCCAATTGCTCGGCCAGTTCGTAACCGAGGGTTTTTTTACCTTCAACTCGGTAAGGCTCTTTGAGTGTCGAGAGGTCAAACCAGCCCTTGCGCTCGGCATTGGCTTTAAGGATTCGTCCGGCATCGTTAATCAAGCCCTGGACCAGCCAGGTCTGTGCGCCGGTCAGATAGGTTTCCAGCTTATTGATATAGGGGGCATCTACCGGCATCATCACCGCCGCAGGCATACCGGCCCTGGCCGCATAGGCTGCTAATGCGCCACCGGCATTTCCGGCGCTGGGAATACTGAAAGCTTTAGCCCCTAATTCTTTAGCTTTGGAAACGGCGGCTGACAAGCCTCGCGCTTTGAAACTGCCTGTCGGGTTCTGGCTCTCATCTTTAATCAAAAGTTGAGAAAGGCCCAGTTTCCGGCCCAGCCGTCTGGCTTCCAGCAAAGGGGTCCACCCTTCGCCCAGGGTTATAATATTCTCGGTCGAGATGACCGGCATAACTTCGCGGTAGCGCCACATAGAAGCCTCGCGGCCTTTTAGCATTTCCGGCTTGAGGCGTTCGCGGGCGGCGGCCAGGTCATAGCGGTGATAAAGAACTTTGCCGCAGGCCGGGCAAAGGTTATGCAGTTCGGCGGCGCTGTAGGTTCGGCCACAATAGGTACATTCGAGGTGCGAAACGGTACTGCCGGTGTTGTTGGTGGTTTCGGGTGCTGTCATAAGAAGTTTTATCCTTTAATTTGTTTAATATCGGGTGTGGGATATTGACGTTTAGATTTAATAAGACAATCCAAATGAGCATCGGTCAGGGATGCAGTAAACCAAACTTCGGCTGGCGGCACAACAAATCTTGTTTGTCGAAACGCAAACCAGGTTCTATCGAAAAAGGCCTTTTGTAAATAGTCCACACTTCGCTGAGTTCAAGTTCGCTTTGGCTAAACCTGTTACCTGCTGAGAGTTAGTCTAATCAGAGAAGTTCCAACCCAAATTTTACTACTTTTAATAACCCTCGGCTGGAAGCAAAGTTACGGCCTTGCAAAATCGGTATTCTGAGAGGCCGTAGAAAACTTACTTCAATCGACTGGGAAATATTATACCGGATATGACTCGGTAAACTGCCCCCTACCAGGTTGGAGGTGGTGTTATTTATCGCGGCATAATTTATTTTAACTGTTGCCATATCGGTGCAGTAAGAGGTATTAGTTTCAGCAGAACGGACCAGCCCATTGTTATCGCTATTCGGGCCGGAGCTAGAGTTCGGATGAGCGGAATGGGCAGGCTAAACCCGGTAAACACCAGCAGAATTAAAGGGCAGGTTTTTAACGGAAAGCTTATAAAATATAATAGCGGCCCTTTGGGAAGGCCGCTTAGGCTTGTAGGCTTGTGGCCTGGCATGCGGGATGGTAAAAGTTTCTATCAGGTGGGTAATCTCGAAGTTGTTCTCAATCGCCTCACACCTAGATAATACCAACCCAAGATTAACTCAACTTGAAGCCAGTCTTAGAAATAGATTAATGAGACCCCTAACGCTTCCGGTGCGCAAAGGCTACCCAATCGCTTTCTTCACGCCGTTCGACCAGCTCCAGTCCGGCTTCGTCCAGGGCCACCGCCACTTCCGCCGCTTTCTCCCCGATAATACCGCTGGTAATTAGTAGTCCACCGGGCCGCAGGGCCAGTGCCATCGGTTCGGCCAGGGCAATCAGGATACGGGCGATAATATTGGCGATGATGGCATCAAAGGGCAGTTTGGCGGCCAGAATTGTAGGCGGTTTCTGGGCTTCTTCCGAGAAGGAATAAAAGCCGCTGTTGCCGCTCTCGTTTTTCTCGATAGCCAGGGAGCCGGTTTCCATTCCCAAAGAATCTTCAAGTTTATTCAAGACTACATTCTGGCGGGCCGCCCGGATGGCCACCTCGTCAGTATCCAGGCCGAGAATATAGGGTATCCCCAACCGCCCTGCCGCTATCGCCAGAATACCGCTACCGGTTCCCAGGTCCAGCACCTTGCGGTGTTCCTGGGGGTCAAGCTGATCTTCCATCAATTGTAAACAGAGCCGGGTCGTAGGGTGTAAGCCGGTTCCAAAGGCCATACCGGGGTCAATTTCGACCACCAGATCGTCCGGCTGGGCCTCATATTCCTGCCAGGGCGGCTTGATAACCGTCCTCCGGCCCACCCGGTGGACCTGATAAAACTCTTTCCAGGCGTTGGCCCAGTCTTCCTCGCGGCGTTTGGTAACTTGCAGGGGTTCAATGCGGAGCAGACGGCCCAGGTAATATAGACCTTCTTCCAGTTTGGTCAGGCCAGTGTGAGCTTCAGGTGTAGCTGGGATATAGGTTCGGACCGTCACCAGGGCTTGCTGGTCAACCACTGCGCCACCATCCGGGCCGGGTAAGACTGCTTCTTCAATCACCACGCCCTGATTGTAGCCGTAGCGCCCGAAAAGCTCGGTAATCGCTTCGACTGCCTCAGTTTCGGCCAGTACGCTCAATTCCAGCCAGCTTGCCGGTTCCAGGGTTTCATTTTCTGCTGCTGATGACGTTTCCGTTTCTTCCGTAGCGGGTGGGGTTTCTTCTACTGCGTCATAGATTATCTGCCAGGTACTGGCGAGGCCCGCCACCAATTGCAAATCCAGCTTTGCCAGGGCTTGCCGGTCGGCCTCCGAAACCGCCCCTATATTCAGCCTTATTTCCCGCAAGTCCGGCCTTTCGCGTAAAAAGTCGGTCAGGGCATCTCCCAGGACCGGCGATTGATAGGCCGAGGGCGGCGAGGTTTCTTCGGCCAGGGCAACTAACTCGGCCCTGGTCTGGCTAACATCCAGCCGGAAATGACAAAATCCTAAAGGTGGGGCTGTTAATTCCAGGGCGTTGTAGCCGCCAAAAGCGGTGTGCTGCCAGGCATCGTCCATCAAGAGTTCCAGGGCTATCAGGTCGGCCTCTTGTAGGGTTCGGGCTTCAAGGTTGGTTTCGCCGGGCCGGGCCAGGAAAGCAGTGCGGCCTGCTGTTTTCAGCCAGCTACCGACTCTTAAACGGGCCGCGATAAAATCTCCCGGCTTATGGAACCGGCTAAATGCGAAGAACATAATTTTCTAAGTTTCCTTTTAAAGTAGTTAGTGGGCAGTAGCCGGAAATCAGGTGCAAGCTTTGCTAAAAGGTACTAATGAGGGCCAGGTTCTAAATCAATTCTCTGAATATTGTTTGTACTTAACTTGAAACCCCGGCAATTCCAACATGCGCCACCACAAACTTCTCAATCGCGTCCAACACTTCCTGGCGTTGCGCATCGCGCAGCATTTCGTGGCCGCTGTGGTCGAACCAGAGCATCTTTTTGTCCTGACTCCCTACCGCTTCATACAGAAACAAAGCCGCCCGCGCATCAATCGTGCGGTCGTGGACGGTTGCCAGAACCAGGACCGGGACAGATATTTTTGATAGCAGGGTTTTGTTCCGTAATCGAGCGCCCATCTTGACAAGCTCCGCCAGGGCCGAAGTCGGTAGGCCAGGATAATTCCGCGTCGTGCGAGCCTGTTCCTGGTCGAAATAACCTTTGGGGTCAGGTTTGAACTGGTAATCTTTCTGAAAGCGGGCTATTACCGGCACTAGCGGCGACAGTTTCGACTTCAATTTGAGGGCCGGGGCGATGGCTACCAGTCCTTGAATTTTACCTGGGTTATCCAGGGCCAGGTTGAGCGCCACCAGGCTGCCCATCGAAAGCGACACCGGCAGAACCTTGTCGCATTCTTGCAGCAGGTCATCCATTGCTTTTTGTCCATCCTCAACCCAATCCTGCCATTTAACCCCGGCCAGGTCAGCCGGTTTGGTCATGTGGCCTCGCAGGACCGGCAAACGGTAGGGCAGATTATGCTTTTCCAGCAGCGGCACTACCGGGTCAATGCAATCCAGGTGCGAGGTTAAACCATGTATGAGCAATACACCAACCGGAGCTTTTGCCATAGCGTCTCCTTCTTTCGTTTCAGGCTGTTTTAATATGCATTCGTATCGGTAAAGATAACCAGGACGGTCTTGAGCATAATCTTCAGGTCGAACAGCACCGACCAGTTTTCGACATAATACAGGTCGTAGCGAGTCCGCTCGGCAATCGAAGTATCTCCGCGCAGCCCGTTGACCTGGGCCCAGCCGGTAATCCCGGCTTTTTCTTTGTGGCGGCGCATGTAGCGGGGAATGGTCCGGCTGAACTGTTCCACAAAATGAGGCTGTTCCGGGCGCGGTCCCACAATACTCATATCGCCCACCAGCACATTAATAAACTGGGGTAGCTCGTCAATGCTGTAACGCCGGATGAAGCGGCCCAACCGGGTCCGGCGGGGGTCGTTGGCGGTGGTCCAGGTCGGGCTTTCCTCGTCGCCGAGGTAGCGCATGGAGCGGAATTTAAAGACTGTGAAAGGCTTGCCGTCCAACCCGACCCGTTCCTGGGTGTAAAAGACCGGACCCCTGGGCGAGGTCAGCTTTATCAAAAGGGCTATCAGCAGCATAATTGGCGAAATAATCACCAGCAAAGTCAGGCTGATTGCAATATCCATTCCGCGCTTGATAATCCGGTTAACCCCGCGCAAGGCCACATCTTTCACCGAAACCAGCGGTAGTCCGGTCAGGGCGCTGATGGTTACTTCGTTAGCCGTCACAAGCTGGAAAGCTTCGGGATAAATCCGAATGTTGACCGGCAAATCATCGCACATCGCAACCAGATTAAATAATTCTTCCTGGGTAACGCCAGACATAGTGATGATAAGTTCATCAATTTCATTTACGCGGACAATTTCGTCCAACTGGTCAATGTGGCCCAGCAATTTCGTTCTGGCGGGAACTTCGCAGGTATGGCCGGTATCGCGCCGGTCGCAGACCACCCCGGCAATCACATAACCCAGTCCAGGTACAGACTGGACCTTGCGGACAATCCGGGCAGCCGGGTCGCCTCCACCCACAATAACCATGCGGACCTGGGATAGCCCCAAGCGCC
>JAYSYV010000523.1:0-1729 GCA_043727245.1 Chloroflexota bacterium
AATCGGGGTGTCTATTTACGGAACATGTTATACCCGGCATGGTACGGAGTTTGTCGCTGCTCTTAATGAAGCAGCCCGGCGGGCCGGTTTAAGCCAGGAATTCCTGTCGCCGGAACAGAAAATGGAGCTTTCCAACCGGGAACGAATTTACAGTCTCCTGACAGATGCCGCTCGCTGGTACAACTCTCAACTGGCTAATTATCCGGATATTTACGAACATCTCCAGACTAACTACGGTTTCAAAGAAAGTTTTATCCAGGAAAAAGTGATAGGTTTTGCGCCACCTACGCCGCCCTCCTCACTTGATCCAAACGAAACTCTGGATACACCTTTCGAACCTCTATTTGAACCTCTGATAGAACATTTATTAAATTTGAGATACACCCAAAAAGAAATAATGGCTTCTTCGCTTGCGAGTAAGGATTGTTATACCATTTATTACGGACGGATTATGATTCTTTGCTGGCAAAACGGCAAGGTGGTCTATTTTACCGCTCGCGCCACCCGCTATACTCCTTATAATAAATATGAAACATATCCCATTGGTGAGTTAAAGAAGTACCGGAAGTTAAAGGTAAGAGACGAGAAAAACAAACAAATTTCAGAACTAGTTACAAATAATGTTTTGTTCGGGGCGGATACTCTTAAGCTTGCCCACCGGAAGGGCTATATTCTGATAACTGAAGGAGCTCCCGACCAGCTTGCCGCAGAACAGGCCGGTGAACCATGTATTTCCCCGCTTACAACCACTTTCAGCCATGCCCAACTGGATGATCTGGTAAGAACTGTAAAGAGCCTTAAGGTTTATGTGTGCAACGATAACGAAGAGAACCAGACCGGTGAAAAAGGGGCTTTATCTACGGCTCTTTTCCTGGAGAAACAGGGTATTAAAACCTATCTGATTAAACTACTTCGTCCCGAGGGAATAGATAAGACCGACCTTTGTGAATTTTTACGGGATAACGGTATAGAAGCCTTCTTAAAGTTATACCCCTCGGCTCTGCGCTTGCCCCATTACTGTCTGGTTCACCAGCCCTTACCTTCACATGAAGAATCGAACGATGTCAAAGTTGCCTTCATAAATGAACTGGCTGACCTGGCCCTGAGTGTCTGCCACTATGATCCTCTGAACCTGGCAAGCCTTCAACAAAAGCTGGCCGAGATCTTAAAGATAAACAAAAGTCTGATTAAAACCATGTTCAGAAAAGCGCCCGGTCAGGCAGTAGAGGTCCGTGGCAGCCGGGACCAGCCGGAAGGGAACGGGGAGAACCCGGAGCAGGGTGACGCCGAGCGGAAATCGCAATCAACCATGCTGGCGGAACTGACCGGAGATCTTGAATTGTTCCATACCGGAGAAGGACGAGCCTTTACCAGTTTTCAAAGCGACGGCCATACCCAGACATGGCCGGTACGTTCCAGAAGTTTTAAGTTGCTGCTCAAGGAACGATTTTACCGGCAGTACTCGCAGGTACCCCGCACTCCAGCTCTGGAAGATGCCCTTAGCCTCCTGGAAGCCAGGGCTTTATTTGGTCCTCAACAACCGGTTTTCAACCGGATTGCCCGGCTGACAAAGGTTGAACTTGGTAACTTCGGTGATACTAAACTCTTAAAGGGGGCGAATGGTATTTGGGAGCTAAGTACAACGTTTCATAGAAAAGGTACGAAATCAGGCGACTAAAGACAAAGCTGGTTTATCACATTTAGCCATAACTTTAGCCGCCGACTTACT
>JAYSYV010000524.1:0-1727 GCA_043727245.1 Chloroflexota bacterium
CTTTTGGACTTAATCAACTCGCCCGACTTCAAAATGTTCGACCAGTGGCAGGCTCAGGTCCAGGCTCTAATCCAGCTAAAAGCCAGGGTCTTTCTGAAAAGCAGTTTCCTGACCGAAAGCCAGGTGCGGGATGCTATGCTGGAACCGGTCCTGAACGACAGTATCGAGGAAACAGTCGCCATGTTGTTGGAGGAATACGGCCCCCAGGCCACTATCTGCGTCCTGCCCCAGGGACCGCAAACCGTACCCTACCTGACTAACCCGGCCCTGGAACTGGCCGGAGTTTAAAAGCGATAATAATTGAGTGCTTTCAGTAAATTATAAAGACAGCCCACCGGGCAGAATGTTACAGCCAATTCAGGTTTTGATTTGAGAAT
This sequence comes from Chloroflexota bacterium, assembly GCA_043727245.1. Classification (GTDB taxonomy): domain Bacteria; phylum Chloroflexota; class Chloroflexia; order Chloroheliales; family Chloroheliaceae; genus 54-19. Next base: position 378 of record JAYSYV010000524.1, read on the forward strand.
TTAACAGGCGGAAAATTAAAGGGGCGGCTTCTGGCGAGTTGGCTGGCCCATGGGCTTATTGATGGGCCAGCCGGGATTAAATCAGTTAATCCTTTTTAAATTGCTCCAATAAAAAGGCCAGTTTATCGGCCAACTCGGCGTTTATCTGGAAGCGCGTCGAACCCATTCCGTGACCGCCTTGCTTCTCCACCCGCAATAAAACCGGTTTGCCGGAAGCGCTGGCCGCCTGGAGCCGGGCCGCCATCTTGGTGGCCTGCCACAGCACTACCCGTGGGTCATTCAGGCCGGTAGTAACCAGAGCGGCAGGGTATTTTTCGCCATCTTTGACCTGGTGGTAAGAGTCGGCTAACTGCAATGCCAGGAACCCTTCCTCAGCGGTAGTACTCCCAAATTCGGGGACGTTGGGCGGGCCGTTCTCGGTATGCTCGAACCGCAAGAAATTGGTCACGGCCACTTTCATGACCATAACGGCCCACAGTTCAGGCCGTTGCACCAGCGAATTGCCGCTGGGAATACCTCCCCCGCTCACTCCTTCCCCGGCCAGGTAAGGCGGGCTGGTATAGCCTTTCTCGATCAAGTATTCGGCGCAAGCGATAAAATCGTCCACGTTGTTTTGCTTGTTTAGCTTTTGACCGGCCAGATGCCATTCCTTGCCGAATTCTCCGCCGCCCCGGATGTGGGCCACTCCCAGCACACCGCCCAACTCGTACCAGGCCAGCATCGCCGGGTTGAAGGCGGAAGGGTAGACAATCAGGCCGTAATTGCCGTAACCCATTACAAGGGTCGGGTTGCGCCCGTCTAGTTTCAAGCCCTTTTTGTGGATGATGGAAAGCGGAACCTGTGTGCCATCTTTTGAAGTAGCAAAAACTTCGTGCGCCTCCACTCCGCTAAAGTCTACCGAAGACGGTTCGAGCCAGCCGGTATCCTGGGGGTTGCCCGCCTCGATTTGTAGGTGATAGACCCGCTGCGAAACAGTCCAGGCCGTTGTAACGATAAGGGCTTCCGGCTTATCTTCTTCGGTTGCTACCTCTAAAATCGTGCCATCGAAAGGCAGGTCAATCGGCTCCGGTTCACCGGCGGAGCCATCTCCGGCTAATTTTACCCGGCGCATTTTGCCCAGTCCGGCTTCCAGGTCGCGAGTGAGTAAATAATCCCCGGCGATAAAGATTTGCTCGATAACGGCCTGGGAAGCCGGTATAATAACCTTTGCCCCGGCCAGGTCAGGTTGATCCAGCGAGGTAGCTATCACCTTGTAGCGCAACGCGTTCTGGTGGGTTTTGAGATAGATTGTCTCTCCTCTGACAGCGTAGCCGGTCACGTTGTCTTCCACATCGGCCAGCTTGACCCATT
>JAYSYV010000525.1:0-1727 GCA_043727245.1 Chloroflexota bacterium
GGCAACCCTTCTGGAAAATGCGCTGACCGGCGGTTTTTCGTCACCAGGGGCGCTTGCCGGGGGATTTGGTTGGAGTCTTTATCGCAAGACTTATCTTAACTTTCCGGCTCTGCTTGTCACAAAAAAAAGAAGCTTTTGGGGGCAGTCCAACCGCTCGAAACCGGCTCGGACTGCCGAACAATTACCGGCTGAAACCACTGATAAACCAGCCAGCACCCGGACATTGGGCGGGCCGCTGGCCCTGGTCAGCCTACTTGTGGCGATGGTGCTGCTGGCCGGAACGGTTGCCTTTTCGGTTGGCGGGCTGGATAACGAGTATCAGCAGCAAAGCCAGGTTGCGCCCACTCGTACAACTGCGCCTACGGTGGCCCCGACTCCTTCCCCGGCGGTAGCTTTACAGGTCAACCGCCTATCGGACGGAGCCAGCCTGACCCGTTACAACCCGGCCCTGGACCAGTCAACCGGAGAGCAATATACCGACCCGGCCAAACTTGCCACCGGGCAGGTAGCCGCGTTGAACGATTTTTACAGCTTGCAGATTCAGAATACCCGCTGGTCGGACGACGGTAAAAAAGTAGACCTCGCTTTGAAAGATGGCGGCTGGGAAACCTGGGATACCGTAACAAAACAGCGTCTGGCCCGTAAGGAATTGCCCAACACCGAGCAATACCAGACGGTTAGCTGGTCGCCCAATGGTCAGAACTTTGTGGCGGTAGGCCTGGACGGGCAATTGCGGCTGGGCAAAGCCGACCGGGTTTCGCGGACCGTAGCCCTGGGCGAAACTAACTCGCCATACGGCCAGTTTTCGACTTACCCCTGGCCTTTTAGCTGGTCGCCCGACAGTACTTATGTGTTAGTGGCGGTTCCTAACAGCAACTTGCAACTCTGGAGCTTTCAGAATATCCCCACCCAGATTGAGCCGCCTCAGAATAGCCGGGGGGCGGTTATGAGTATGCGCGGTAACAATCTATCCGGTTCGATTGCCTGGTCGGGCGATAGCCGCTACCTGGCCCGTTTGCTGCCAGGCGAACTGAACCAACAGGTGCAAATATATAACCCCAGCAACCTGGCCCGCCTCTATACAATGGATATCATAGATACACCAGGCGGGATAAATAACCCCCAAACCGGACAAATCACCGGCTTAGAAACAGTTGGTACTCCTGGCCTGGTCTGGTCGCCGGACGGTCGCTATATTGCCATTATACGAACCTTTAACCTGGGTAAAAGTGGTACAGCCACTAATTACCTCAGCGGTCCGGGGGGAGATCTGGTGTCCCTGCTGGAAGTTCCAGTATTATCCAATTCGCGCAATTCCGGCCAAAGCAGCCAGCTTACTCCAAATGCCCAGAGAACTCCTACCAGTCAGGCTACCCCAAGAGGCAATCTATCCGGCACGACAGCCATTTCTAACCTGAGTCCGGTTCACCTGGAAACTTTAACTTTACCAGGCCTGGATGACGAGTTTACTGCCGGGGGAAGAAATCTGGTCTGGTCTAAAAATAACCGGCTGCTGGTAATGGGTACTAACTCGTTGACGAGTAGTTCTTCTCAAAACATCTCTTACAAGGCATTAACTTTAGATTTAAATACCGATGGAGGCAACTGGCACTGGCAGATAGGCAATATGTTTGACCTCCCCTTTGAAGCGCCCCACAATTACGTGGATTGGTCCCCGGATAACCGCCAGATTTTATTCAATACTTCAGATAATTTGCTGGGTATAG
>JAYSYV010000526.1:0-1725 GCA_043727245.1 Chloroflexota bacterium
ATTCCACCTCAATAATGAAATTTCGATATTGAGGTGGAATATGCTGTTTATTTAGTAGCCGGGGAAATGTATTGTTGTTACCTTGCCTGGCATAACTAACTGGTTAAAGTATTCCAGGGCAGTCTGAACAACTTTCCGCTGCAAATCCGGTCGGTCTGGATGGCCCAGCGAGTTACCAACCTTAAAACCTTCTGGTTCAATGGCCCTGGGAGGGCGCATCTGGGCCGACTCTTCCGCCGAAACCGTTACCAGGACTGTTGGAATACCGGCTGCTTCAATAGCTCGTTGAATCGCGACAACTGTGCGATGGCAAACATGAGGTCAGCCAGCCGTCAATATAACTCCATCAGTATTTGAGCGTTCCAATTCTTTAGCAATGGCCGGTACTGTTTCCTCATAAATCTTTTTCAGGCGCATAGTATAGCCCATCAAGCCAATATGCTTTTTAGCGACACCTGCAATAACACCGGCTTGAGCTAGCTCACGTAAGCGGTCTATTGGGAAAACAACGTTAATATCTTTAAGTGAGTCGCTAAAATCGTAGTTAGCGGGGGAAGCATAATTGATGGTTAAGTCATCCACCATAGTGTCACCGGGAATGACATAAAAACGCTCATCACCCTCATCATTGTACGGCTCCTGGCTGTTCAGCCTGACCCCGGCAGTAGTGACAATGCTGATGTTCATCTTGTCCAGGGATTTAAAGAGCGGGGTATATGGCACACACCGCCTGGATAGTTCCATTTTCTTTCCTCTTAATAACTCAAGTTTGGCAAAATGTAAGTAAAACAACCACCGTCAGTCTTCATCAAACTGAGGAAGTATATGGTGGTCGTTTTTACCACTTGTTAATTACAATTGACGCAAAACCTCGAACAGGTCTTCATTGTCAGGTTGTTTGCTGATGTCATGAACATCTATATAAGCAACCTTACCTTCTTTATCGACAATAAAAATCGCCCGTTCGGCCATTCCTTCCTTACGTAAGACACCAAACTTTTCTGCGGTTGCTCCGTGCGGAAAAAAATCGGAAAGAAGCGGGTAATCCAGACCACCAAGGCTCTTGGCCCAGGCTGAATTGCAGTGAACACTATCGATTGAGACACCCAAAACTTGGGCATCATAGCCTTCAAACCTCGCCAGGTCGGCGTTGTAAGCAGGCATTTGTGCAGTTCAAACAGGGGTATAAGCGAAGGGGTAAAATACTATAACTACGTTTTTCTCTCCACGGAAATCGCTCAAGGTAACAGAGTCTTTTTCAGACGTTCCTTTAGCAGTGGAGAGAGTGAAGTCAGGAGCCATATCGCCAACCTTCAGCGTTTTAGTCTCCTGTGCAATGCTATCGCTAGGCATAGCTTGCACTCTCCTTTCAATAAATTGATAACTACATTACTCAACAGTAATGCTAATATACAGTTTCTGTTAAGAATAATTATTCTTAACAGAAACTGTATATTAGCATTTTTGCATTTAGAAGTCAAAGGATTTGGCTTTTGCTATCCTTAAATTGAATTGAATGAGCTGCCTAATATCGACCAGTTAGCCGCCGGTCCTTTCCACATTCACGACCTCCATCGGGCAAAGGGAGGAGTCAGGTTAAATTAACTATTTTTAGTTTCTTTTTGCGAGAGTTGGTTATAGTTGAAAAGATAAGGGCTACCGGTTAGTTCGTGTGACCTGCCCGCGATTTTAACCCTGATTAGATGAGATTTGCCATCTCGAAAG
>JAYSYV010000527.1:0-1724 GCA_043727245.1 Chloroflexota bacterium
AAATCACTATTGAAGTGGTGTTATTTTTGCCTTATGGTTAACGAACGTTATATAGGGAAACTAGAAAATGGTCCAAAATCCTGCCAAACCCGCCTCGCACTCGGATTTAGATGAGTTAGATAAAAAAGATAATATTCTTTACCACGCTCGCAATTTCTTCCAGCAAAAGAGCTTTGACGGGGTAAACATCCGGGAGATTATGCAGGCTGCCGGAGTAAGCCAGCCAACTATATATTATTACTTTCAAAATAAAGACGGCCTTTTTCTGGCGGTTTTGTTGGACATCCTGGCCGAGATTGACCATGAGTTTAACCGGGCCAGCCGCGAGTCGAATCTATTTGACCAGCTACAATATATTGCCCAGGCTTTTACGGACCTACCTGCGCCAAACCTGCCGATGCTTTTCCAGGAATTAAGGCAACGTGTTGAACTAAACCAGCGTTTTCCAGAGCAAGGCATTACCACCCAACAGGCCCGGTCGGCTTTTCTCTATGTGAACCTGGTCTGGCCGCAAAGCCTGGAAAATATGTTGCGAGAGGCCCGCCAGTATGGGGAGGCGGCTGTAGATAACCCGGCATTTACGGCCCATTACCTGCTGACCGTCTTTACGGCCTACCCCCATTCGCCTTTTAATAGCCTGGCGAGTCGTCTACCGGTAGCGGCTCTGATGGATTATCTGAAGAACTCGCTGAAAATGATAAATACCAGCGCCCAAATCTAGAAAATTATTGTTTGAACTCAAAATATTGTGTTAATCCATAATTTGTCAGAGAATGTGACAAATAACAGCAGTTTAACCTCATTAAATCCAGGTTTGAAAATGAATATATTGTTTCATATACAGAGTGAAATCTTCATTTTCTAAGTATCAGGAGCTTTTATGGACTTTCCGGCTAAATTTCCCCAGGCTTTACGCGACTATTTTGCTCGGAATTACCCGCTACGCAGCAACAGCGAAACTTTGTTGAGCGGTATGAGCGGGAGCTACGTCTACCGGGTTTCTTTTGGAGATATAGCGGTCATTGTAAAGTCCAGTCAGCGGCCCCAAGAAACAAACTTTTACCGGGAGTTTGCCCCGTTTCTGCGTGAACAGGGAGTGGCAATACCCAAATTCTACTGGTTAGGTGAGGAGGCCGGACATTACTGGCTGGCCCTGGAAAATATCCTGGGATTTATGTATATGTACACGACCGGCCCGACCGGTATAACCAGAGAACATATTGATTATCTAGCGGGCGACTGCCGGAATGGTTGGAAAGTGTGGTCTAACCCGCCTTGAATTAGAAGATATTACTCAAGAACCACTGGTCTAGCTGGTCGGAGTTAAGCCATTGGTCGGCGATTTCTTCCAGTTTGGCTGAAAGGGCCGGGTCAGAACCGGCGCGAGGTTGCTTCTTTAGCAGTCGGGCGAGTTCTTGCAGTTCAGCCAGCACTGCATCAAGCTCGGCGATTCGGTAAGAAGCCAGTTGCGAGGGCGGATTGGCCTCTTCAATGGCGGCCTTTAACGAAACCACCATACTGGCAGGGATAGCTACTATCGTTTCGGTGACAATTCCCCGGTCCCGGCGCGAAGTCATGCCGGTAAAGATAAAGGCCAGCGCCCCGAAGAAAACCGCGAACATGACAGCAAACAGCCAATTGAGGCTGCCCGGCAGAGCTTTTGCGCCTATGAAGAAACCCAGGATAAACCCGACCAAGATGGCTATACCCAAGCAACCCGGATT
>JAYSYV010000528.1:0-1723 GCA_043727245.1 Chloroflexota bacterium
AACTGGTCGCCGGTGACGTGGCCGAGGCTGTCGTTGATAACTTTGAAGCGGTCGAGGTCCATAAAAAGGACCGCGAAAGAACTATCCTGGTGGCGTATGCTGCGGATGATGGCATGTTCTAGCCGGTCCATGAAAAGAGCCCGGTTGGCAAGCCCGGTCAGGGAGTCGTGCAGGGCATAATGGCGCAGCGTTTCCTCCGCCAGCTTGCGCTCGGTAATATCTTTGGATATACCGGCCACTCGGTAGACCTCACCGGCCTTGTTGCGGATTGGAAAGGCTTTATCCCAGACCCAGCGGATAGAACCATCTGGCCGGACAACCCGGTATTCTACCTCATAGTCACCGATTACTTTCCGGGATTGGTTTGCGAGTACATTTTCATAATCGTCAGGGTGAATGGCTTCTAAAAAGGAGTAGAAATTATCGTAGACACTCTGGCTACTGCGGCCCCACATTTCTTCATAGGCTGGGCTGATATAAAGTATCTGTTCCAGTTTTGGGTCAAATATCCAGAAAACATCCTTGATATTTTCGGCCAGTTGACGGAAGCGCAGTTTTTCACTTTCCAGAGCATCTTCGGCCAGCTTGTACTCGGTAATATCGTCCAGAGTGCCGGAAATCCCGGCTACGCCATCTTCCCCATCCAGGGTCAGGTGAGCGTAAAAGCGAATCCAGCGCCAGTTTCCATCTTTGGTCATCCAGCGCACTTCGTGGCGGGAAAATTCTTCCTGGCGTTCCAGAAGGGGTGTAAATAACTCGGCGTTGTACTGGCGGTCGTCAGGGTGGATATAATCCAGGAAACAAATACCCAGGCTTTCGCTCAACTTATAGCCGGTTATTTCGGTCCAGGCCGGGTTCAAGAAAGTCCAGCGGCCCTGTTCATCGGTCTGGAAAACAACTTCTTTGAGGCTGTTAAAGACCGAACGGTATTGTTTTTCTCTTTTTTGGACTTCGGTATAAAGCCGCCCTCGTTCGATGGCGACATTAATGTGTTCGGCCAGCACGCACATCAAATGCAGGTCGGCTTCGGTTAATCGAATGCCATTGTTTGTTTCAACGTTAAAGACTCCCACCGTTTGATTTTGCACGACCAGCGGGACGCATACTTCCGAAACAATGCCTTCCACGGCCCCGATAAAATGCGGATTGGCCTTAACATCTTCCAGCAGTATAGCCTGACCGGTCCGTGCCACCAGTCCTAAAATCCCCTGGTCGGTGGATTGGCGGTGAATGGTGTGAGTGTAACCAATCTGATGCTGTAATACGAGTTCGGTATTATTAGTTTCTGGGGCAAGCAGGTACAGGCTGACTAACTCGTAATGGAAAGTGTCATTGATGGCTTCGACGGTTTTGCGAATAATGTTCGACAGGTTTAGTTCGCCGGCTACGGCATTGCGGACCTGATTAATCAACTGCTGTTCCTGGGTCTGGCGGTGGGCGGCTTTTAATAATTCATTTTGCCGTTGCTGACTCTGGCGGAGAGCTTCTTCGGCCAGTTTGCGTTCGGCGATTTCCTGTTGGGCGCGGGAATGAAGCTGAGCGTTGTCCAGAGCCAGCGAAGCCAGTTCGGCAAAGCGGGTTAGTAGCTCGCTTTCGCTTTCGCTGAAGCTTTTTTCTTCTTCCAGATGCGCCAGCCCTAGCACTCCCAGGAATTGGCTGCCCGACCGGAGCGGAAGGTTGATTATCGCGTAGAGGTTATCGTAAATTCTTCTCTGTAACCGGC
>JAYSYV010000529.1:0-1722 GCA_043727245.1 Chloroflexota bacterium
AAGAAGCTGGCCGAGCAGGGTGCTAAACCCCAGCGGGTCTTGTGGGCCAGCACCAGCACCAAGAACCCCAAATATCGTGACGTTTTGTATGTCGAGGAATTGATCGGGCCGGAGACAGTAGACACCATGCCGCCCGCGACGGTTGTAGCCTTTGGGGAACATGGTATCGTGGCTCGTACGGTTGACAAAGATGTAGACCAGGCCCACGCCGCGATTGATGCCCTGGAAAAGAACGGCATCAGCATGAAGAAAGTCACCGACCAGTTGCTTGACGAAGGGGTCAAAAGCTTTGCCGATAGTTTTTCCAAGTTATTGGAGGGCGTGGAAGGCAAACGCCAGAAGTTACAAAAGGAACTGGAGATTGCTCGATGACGAGTGAGGTTCTCCCAAACCTCGTAAGTTTACAGGAAGCGGTTAACGCCACCCTGGCAAAACTCGATGTCGAAGATTTTGCAGCGCGAGTCTGGAAAAAAGACCCCTCGCTGTGGACTGCCGAACCCGCCGCCCAGGCATTGATTGCCGGGCGGTTGGGTTGGCTGGATTTACCCACAACCATGCAAAGCCGGGGGCCGGACCTGCTGGAACTGGCCCAGACTATTAAAGAAGAAGGCTACAAGCAGATAGTCCTGTTGGGCCTGGATAATAGTAGTCTGGCGGCAGTAGTCTTGCGGCAAGCCCTCGGTAATGTTTCCGGCTACCCGGAATTAATAGTAGTTGACCCGGCCAACCAGGACCAGCTTCAGCTATTCAGCTACACCTCAACTATTTTTGTTATCAGCTCAACCAGCGGTTCACTCGAACGACTGCCCGCTTTGACGGGCTATTTCGAGCGCGTAAGGGCCGGTAAGGGTGAGCAGGCGGGCGAGAATTTCATCGCTATTACTAACCCTGGCACACCCCTGGAACGGTTGGCCCGTGACCGAAAGTTTCGGGAAATTTTCCTAAATCCCCCCGGTATCAGTGGGCTTTATCTTGCTCTGTCTTATTCTGGCCTGGTCCCGGCGGCCCTGGCTGGTTACAATGTCCGTGAAATGCTCAGTCGGGCAGCCATTATGGCCGAAGAATGCCGAAAACCTGGCCTGGATAACCCCGGCTTACACCTGGGATGTATAATAGGTTCAGCGGCCCTTCAAAACCTCCGCAGCACCAGCCTGCTTCTGGCCTCGCCGGTCGAAAGCTTCGGTCTGTGGGTCAACCAGTTACTGGTTGAAAGCACCAGTCGTGGTCTTGTGCCAATTACAGACGAGGCTTTAACTATAGCCGAATTGGGCCGAATGGTAGTCAGTTTGCAGTTGAACGGCCAGATGGACAGCCAGCTTGAGGAGCTAGTAAAAAAACTGGAAGAAGCCTCTCACCCGGTGGTCCGGTTGCGATTGCAAGATTTGTCCGATCTCGCCGCAGAATTTTTCCGCTGGGAGTTTGCTATCTCGGTCGCGGCAGCGGTGTTAGGAATTAATCCATTTGATTAAACCGGCAATTTTAAGCATGCTGGCCCTGGTAGGGTCTGGTAAACTATAGGCAGGAACTTTCAATTTTGGGAAGGACACGACGGTGCGGCCATCCCTAGTGAACCTTAGAATTTTGTAAAACGAAAGGAAAGGGATACAATGGAACTAGGCTTTGTTGGCCTTGGACGTATGGGATTTAATATGGTACAGCGGTTGCAGGAAAAGGGCCATAATGTAGTGGCTTATAATCGCAACCAGGCTAAAGTAGAAGAAA
>JAYSYV010000530.1:0-5473 GCA_043727245.1 Chloroflexota bacterium
AACCGATCAGGCTATTCAGGCCAGGTTGGGAAAGCAGGGCGCGAGTGTGGCCCAGAACCGGGTCAGAAGCGTGATTGTTAAATACAAAGAAGGCGTTTCGGCTCAATCGTTTGGCTTCCAGGGTGAATTGGGTACTCTTTCGCTGGACTCGCGCTTTAGCTTCAAGACCAGCGTCGAGCCGGTGGTTTTCAAGTTGAATGGGCAAGGCTTGAACCAGACGTTGGCCCAACTTAACGCCGACCCACGGGTGGAATATGCCGAGCCGAATTATATGGTCTACTCGTCTATTACTACTTATTCCGACCCGCAAGCCGCCGACCAGTATTACCTCAACGCTATTAAAGCGCCACGCGGCTGGGATTATACCCACGGCGACAAGGCTATAACTGTGGCGGTAATAGACAGCGGGGTTGACCTTGCAAATCCTGACCTTTCAGGTCAGATTACCGAAATGTACAACTCCGAAAAAGGCGGCAGCGATGTTACCGACAATGCCGGACACGGTTCCTGGACGACTGGTATTATCGGGGCGATTGGAAACAACAACGTCTACGGCACCGGACTGGCCTGGAACACCAGGATAATCCATATCAAGGCTGACCTGGACGATGTGCCGGGCGCGTTCACCAAAGCCAGCATCAACAAGGCCATTCACCTGGCAGTTGACAAAGGGGCCAGGGTTATCAATATGAGCCTCGGCGGCAGCCAGAGCAGCCAGACCGAGCGTGACGCGGTGGCCTACGCTACTAACAAGAACGTGGTGGTGGTGGCGGCTAGCGGCAATAGCGGTGGGACCGACCTGTCCTATCCGGCCAGTTACCCCAGGGTGATTTCGGTAGGGGCGACCGGTTACTACAACCTGCCGACCTACTTCAGTACCTACAACAGTAACGTAATTATCTCGGCTCCGGGGCTGCATATATGCAACACTGGACGCGCCCAGGTTTTCGCCTGTGCAAACGGGACTTCGGCCAGTGCGCCAATTGTATCAGGCGCGGCGGCGCTGATACTGTCGGCTAACTCTGACCTGACAGCCGACCAGGTAAAAGCCATCCTGATTGCTTCGGCCCAACCGGTTCCTGGCAAGAAAGTTGGCGAGCGGGATGACCGCTACGGTTATGGGATTGTGGATATTGGCGCTGCCCTGCGAATGGCTTCTACTAACCAGTTACCGGCCCTGCCCACTAACATTCCCAAGTAAAGAATTTCTTTACCGGGAGTAATAGAGTGTTTTCCAAATCAGCCAGCCTCAGCAATGGGGCTGGCTTTTTGGTGAGTTCGCCATTTAAGTCTATTTTCTTTACGAAACCTTTTGTAAGCGAGTATAATGCAAAAATGCCCGACAGTTAGCCGGGCAGGAAATAATTGGAGTTTTTACTTATTTTAGCCAACCTGATTGATTTTAAGTCTTTTATACCAGAAACCGGGTTTTTACTAGCGCCGGTTAAGCCAGGAATATAGAATGCCTGAACAAACTAATGATAAGGTCAGGTTTGGAGGGCAAACCCAACGGCAAGCAATTGATGATGCTGCGCTGGAAGATTTTTCACCCATTCCACCCGAAGCTTCCATTAGCGAATGGCTGGAGGAGTTGGAGACTTCCTACGCTCATTCCCGGCCCGGCGAGTTATCCGGTCCTGCCGTTGACTCCGCTGCTATTCAACAAGCCGAGTCGTCCGAAAGTACCCGGCGTTTTGGCTTTTTTAATTATGTCTGGATTAGCATCTTCTGGCTGGGGATTACCTATCTGTGGGGCGGCATCAACGGCGTAATTTTGCCAAAACTTAACGAGCAAATGGTCCCGGAAAACTACAAGGGTAGTTTATTGGGAGTTATTACGGCCCTGGGTATGGTGGTGGCAATAGTAGTCCAGCCCGCTGTGGGCGCACTCAGCGATATATCCCGGCATCGCTGGGGCAGACGGAGGCCGTTTATATTGGTGGGCGGAGTGCTGGTAGTGGTGGCGCTGGTGGCAATGGCTTTAATGGCGGTTTTCGCCCGCTACTGGTGGTTGCTGCTGGTTTGCTACCTGTTTTTGCAAATGGCCGATAATGTCGCCCAGGGCGCATACCAGGGCATAATACCCGATAGTGTGCCAAAAGACCGCCGGGGCCGGGCCAGTGGCGCGATGGGTATTGCCCAGCTTTTAGGTAACGTGGGGGGTGTAGCCGCCGCTACTTACTTTATAGACCAGAGCCAACCGGCCCTGGCAATTATGCTTATAATTTTGGTCTTTAGCGCGACCCTGATTCCGACTCTTTTCCTGGTCAAAGAAGAACCTCTACGCGAGGTAGCGACCGCCACTCGCTGGCGGGTCGTCCTTGGCACAATGCGGGAATTTTTGCATCACCCCGACTTCGTGCGCTTCATCATTTCGCGCCTGTTTGTTTTGACTGCAATTGCCACTATTTCGCTTTTTGCGCTATACTTCTTACAGGACGTGATTGGAGTGAAAGAAGGGAATATAACCGGTTCCTACACCGTGCTGCTACTGGTTGTAGTCGGGTTTAGCCTCCTCTCGATCTTCCCAGCCGCCTGGCTAAGTGATAAAATTGGCCGGAAAAAACTGGTTATAGTGGCCTGTGTCGTTGGTGTAGTGGGAACTCTCCTGCTGAGTACGGCCAAAGACATGACGCATGTAGTGCTTTACGCCTCGCTATTAGGGGTTGCCACCGGCTCTTTCAACAGTATAGATTGGGCGCTGGCAACCGACCTGATTCCTAAAGGCTCGGCAGGCCGTTTTATGGGCATTTCTAACCTGGCCGGGGCCGGTTCTCAGGCTTTAGCCGCCCTGGTGGGTGGCGGCTTGCGGGATGGCTTTAACGCCCTCGGTGAGACATTCTTGAATCAGAAAAATGTTGGTTACAGCGCCTTATTTATAAGCTCGGCCATCTTTTTTATGCTTGGGATTTTCTTTTTGTTGCGGGTTAAAGAACCCGCGCATCCACATGAATAAAGCTTATCCGGTTAGGTTCTAACCTGATTTTCTGACTACAGACTACTTTGATAGGAGAAAAGACTGACGATGAAACCACTTGCTACTCGTCCCCAACAAATGAAACGCAGCGGTATCCGGGAAATTCTTGAAATTGCAGTTCGTACCCCCGGATGTATCCGGCTGGAAGTGGGCGAGCCGAATTTCCCTACCCCCCTGCACATCATCGAAGCGGCCCACCAGGCAGCCCTGGCAGGCAAGACGCGCTACACCCTCAGTGCCGGGATTATTCCGCTGCGCGAGGCTCTGGTCGAAAAGGTTAAACGATTTAACGGCCTGGACATCGGCCTGGAAAATGTAATCGTCACGCCCGGCTCGACTTACTCGCTTTTCAACGCTTTTGAAGTGTTGCTCGAACCTGGCGATGAGGTTCTAGTGCCTGACCCCGGTTGGCCGACCTACGATACCCAGGTGACGCTGGCCGGTGGAACGACCGCCCGCTACCCTCTCTACCAGGAAAATGGCTTCCGTCCGGCGGTGGCCGATATTGAGAAGGCTATCACGCCCCAAACTAAAGTCCTGGTAATATGCAACCCTTCTAACCCGACCGGAGCGGTTTCCAGCGAGGACGAGATACGCGAGATTATCGAAATGGCCCGCCGCCACGACCTTTACGTTATTTCGGACGAAGTTTATGAAGAACTCATTTTCGAGGGCCAGCCGACCACCGCCGCCCGTTTCGACCCCGAAAGAGTCATCAGTATCTACAGCTTTAGCAAGACCTACAGCATGACCGGCTGGCGGGTAGGCTACGCCATTGCCCCGACCCCGATTGCAAACTGGATGGCTCGCGCTGTCGAGCCGAATGTGGCCTGCGCTTCCGAACCGAACCAGTGGGGCGCGTTAGCCGCGTTGACCGGGCCGCAAGAAGTAGTGGGCGAGATGCGACAGGCTTATCAGCACCGGCGCGATCTGGTCTGCGGAGTTTTGAAAGAGAAAGGGCTGCTCCAATACGTTCCGAACGGAGCCTTTTACATCATGATTGATGTCAGCCAGGCTCAGATGGACAGCTACGACTTTTGCAAGGAATTGCTGAAGGTCAAGCAGGTGGCTTGCGCTCCTGGGGCTACTTTTGGGCCGAGCGCTTCGGGCCTGGTGCGAGTTTCACTGGCTACAGCCGAAGACGACCTGGTTGAAGGGGTCCGGCGGCTTTGCTCTTTCGTGGAAGAACGGGCGGCCAGCCTGAAAACTGCCGCTATCCGCTAAATAACACAGGAACAGGGCGACCAGCCGCTATTTATGTTAAAAATTCTAAGGTTTTATCTGAAGGTGCTGAAGCTGGCGGCGCGGGACGAAAAATTCCGCGCCCACGCTTTCGCTGAACTCTGGTCGGTGGTGAGGCAATATCTGCCCGCCCGGTTGGTGACACCCCGGCGCGATTATGTCTTTTGCCGCTACCTGACTTCTCCGGTAGATAACCCTTTGGGCCGCTGGCTGCCGCCGGTGGGGATAGGCTACCGGCTGAGTGCCTATGGCATCCTTTTTGATGAGCAGGGCCGAGCCTTGTTTGGTTCCGACGAGAAAATGAATTTTGGTTGGAACCTGCCGGGCGGCGGCATCAACAAAGACGAAACCCTGGAGCAGGGTCTTATCCGCGAGTTTGAAGAAGAAACGGGCCTGATTGTGAAAGTCGGGCCGGTAGTGCATAACCAGGATAATTTTGTGATTATGCCTACCGGGAGGCCGGTCCACGCCGTTATGCATTATTATCTGGTGGAAGTGGTCGGCGGCGAACTGCTGGAAGCGGGTAACGGTTTTGATACCAGCCGGGTGGCTTTTATAGACCTGGCTACTGTTCCGCCGGGAGTGGTCGTGGACTTTGCGGCGGTCACAGCCTTGATTGTCCAGGCCCAACGGTTGCGCGAGGCGCTAAAATTAACGTAACGTTAATCAATTTTGACCTCGTTTGACTTGATATGCTATAGTTGTATGACTATACTGGTAAAGGCCCGACTTAACATGGAAAAGAGAATACTTTGATTACGCTAGCCCACAAGCTGGCCGAGGTCAACTATCGGATAGCCCAGGCCGCCAGTCGTGCCGGGCGCGATAGGGGTGCTATTACCCTTATAGGCGTTACTAAAACAGTCGGACGAGAGGCCGTTGCTGAGGCTTTTCGGAATGGCTTGCAGGATTTCGGGGAAAACCGCATTCCTGATGCTGAAGCCAAATTTGACCCGCTTCCTTACCCGGACCACACTGCTCGTCTGCATCTCATCGGACACCTGCAAACAAATAAGGCCAAACGGGCCGTGGCCCTGGTCGACCTGATTCATTCGGTGGACAGTGTAAAGCTGGCCCAGACTCTAAGCCGTCACGCGGTTGACCAGGGTAAAGTACTGCCGGTCCTGTTGGAAATTAACGTTTCCGGCGAAGCCTCAAAACACGGTCTTAGCCCGGCTGAGTTGCCGGATTGCCTGGCCCAGGTAATACCGCTGCCTAACCTGGAATGGCGCGGCCTGATGACCGTAGCCCCTT
>JAYSYV010000531.1:0-1719 GCA_043727245.1 Chloroflexota bacterium
GCACTCACATATTCCGCGCCGACAAGGTGTTGTTCCGCTGCCAATTCCAGCGCACTTACAAAATCCGCCGTACCCAGGCGTTGAGCTAAAGCATACAACTCCACCATTTGCTCGTTCATCCGACCCCGCTGGCTGCGGCATATTTCGCTGATGTATTGGGCGCAAACCGGACTTAACTTGACCAACCAATCCCGGTAGACCATTACCCTGGCCCGTGGTTTGTATTCAAAAGCCGCTTCAAAATGGACCGGTTCTACCACTCGTTTATTGCGGCCCGAACTCCGTAAGTGGCTGGCTACCTTCTGGCCGCTGGTACCGGAAAAAAGTTCAATTCGGTCCTTAAAGATCCGCGCAGTTAAAGCCTGACCGATCAGGCGAGCCGGGACACTGTATTTGTTAGTCTGGTAGGTCACGAAACCTTCCCGGTTAACTACTAATGAATCAAAGAAACCGTAATCGCTTGCGCTGGCCGGAAGACGGCCCATCCTGGGCTGTTCCACAGCAAGTAATTGGGCCGGTATTCTCTGCGTAGCATCACATTCCCGCTCGTAGTTGACCTTGTAGAGCCAACTTGCCAGTTCGCTGTCTAAATCAGCGGAATCGTAAAAGGTCCGGCCATTAATGAAATTGGATTTGACGAACTTTACAAGATTCTCAACAGCACCTTTCTGGTTTCCGCTAGCCGGAGCACAGGCTTCAGGATGGAAACTGAATTCGTTAGCCAGGTGCTGCCAGGCCGGGTGCCAAATGGGATGGTTGTTTTTATCCCGGCCGAGGGTAACTGTCTTCATATTATCGGTAGTAACCACCCAGGGCACGCCGCCCAGCACATTAAAGCAATCAATCAGGCAACTTAATAAGGTTTCTTCAACCATGTCGGTGGTAAAACCCACGAACATAAAACGGCTGTACTTGAGGCGGGCTGCAAAAAAGTAACGGGTCTGACCCTGGAGTTCAGTCTTCGTAAAGGGAAAATTACGGACTTCGCCCCAGTCTATTTGCACAAACTCGCCAGGTAATCCTTCGAAGCGAACAGCCATTTTCGCTGGAATAAGGCCCCTGACCTTACGAATTTTACGCACGTAATCATAGAAAGCTGTTTCGCCACCGAGGTAAGGATGTTGTGGATCAGCCTGGGCCAGTTCCAGCATTCGTTTGATCTTAACGGACTGCTCCAGCCACTTCTCAATCTGCTCGTCGAAAATAGCGGCAGCACTTTTGCGCTGGCGTTCAGATTTGGTTCTTTCCTTTAGAACTGGCTCATCGAGAACCTTTTTAATAGTATCGCGATGATGACCGACCACTTCGCTGATAGCAGTATTAGAGAAACCACGTTTCTTCAGATATTGAATAGTTGAACGTTCCACGAAAGTTAGCATCCTTTCTTGATCCTCCTTGAGCTATAGCTGTACCTGTTCTGGTAAAGTAATAACTCAAGGATAACCGATTGGTGCTGATTTCTTAAACCGGAATTCCGCTAATTTCTCCCTGCATTCTACAAAGGAAAAGGTAAAGGTAAAGGAAAAGGCTAAAATCAAGGAAATACACTTTGATTCAAAGACCTGTTTGCCGTTAGGTAGTCCTATCGAGATCGTAGTTGAGGGAGAAGTCCAATTGAAGCCATTTCTAAAAGCTGTTCAGGGGTTTGAGCGCAAAAGGAAATACCACAAGAGTCAGAAGCCCCGGCTACCTCGAACCTACCGCACCCGCAAAGATCCA
>JAYSYV010000532.1:0-1715 GCA_043727245.1 Chloroflexota bacterium
TTCACCCACCGGGGCGGCTGGGTCGGCGATTATTTCGGGGATTTCGGGCGCGGCGATGATGCTCTGGCGAAGAATGTGGCTGCTATGGCTTCCTTAGAGCAACTTACTCCGCTGGGCCACACTTTCTCCTATAGTAATTCCGGTTATGGTCTGGCCGCACGCGCGGTTGAAGTAGTTACGGGCAAACCCTACGAACAGGTTGTGAAGGAGCTGGTACTGGAGCCGTTAGGCTTGAATCACACTTTTTATTTCCCGGAAGAGGCTATTGTCCACGGGGTAGCGGTAGGCCACCAGGTCCACTTTGATAAAACCCGGCCAACCGAAGTAATGCAACCCTGGGCCTGGCCCCGGACTTCTGCTGCCCTGGGTGGCCTGATTACCAATGTCAAAGATTTGCTGCGTTACGCTTGCTTCCAGATGGGAGATGGTTCCTGGGAAGGCTCAGACGGACAAACTATTCGCCTCCTGAAACCGGAAACCATGCAATTGATGCAGTCGAAACAGGCTCCGGCGGGCAGTGCAGCCGAGTCGATGGGGATTACCTGGATGCTGCGCCAGGCCGGAGAGGTGCGTATATTCGGCCACGGTGGGGCCAGCAACGGGCAAATGTCCATCTTACAGATTGCGCCCGACCAGAAATTCGCGATAATCGTGGTGACGAACGCCAGCATCGGCACTGTCCTGTGTGGCGAAATCGTGAAATGGGCCTTTGAAAATTACCTGGGCGTACCTGACGTAGCCGCTAAATACCTTGAACGGGACTCGGAAGAACTGAGTGCCTATACCGGGGACTACAAGGCCACTATGTCCGCCGTCACTATCGAGTTGAGAGAGGGACAACTCTACGCGCAGGTAAACCCCAAAACCCCCTTCCCAGGTTCTTCGACTATGCCACCAACGCCCCCGGAAGTCCGGCTGGCTTTCACCGGGCCGGACCAGGTAGTTTCCCTGGATTTCCCCTCTAAAGGCGGAGCGGGTGAATTTCTACGCGACGATGCCGGTTCGATTGCCTGGTTCCGATTTGGCAGCCGGATTCACAGACGGCGTTAAACCGGGCTGCACCCCCCTACACCTCCCCAGTAATTCAAGTTAAACCTTCATCAAAAGAATGTCTTTTACCAAAAAGGGCATTCTTCTATTTTAAATTGTTTTTTTGAAATTTGTCTGATATAATATCCCTAAGTAGCGCTGGGCAGTAACCTTCTTCAAGGATTAAGAGCGCAACAACGTATAACTCGCGCAGTGTAATTTCAATCAGTGAAAATTGAATATAGAATAGTTTGGCTTATTGTAGGCTCGCCGTTAGAGTCTTTTGATAGTACCTACTATCGTGATATTCGGCGCATAAAATAGTGATTATTTTCGAGGAGGAAAGGTCATGGCTGATACAACTGATCGGGCTTCTCTTACCGGTTCTTCAAGCCATCGTGGAATGCCCGGAGAACTGGGAAAAGAGCAAATTCTGGAAGAAATCGAGAGTGGGCCGGAGTTCAGGCAGTTGGAACGCTCCAAACTAAGGTTCATTCTACCGGCGACTATTTTCTTTTTACTTTATTATTTCGCCCTGCCGGTGCTGGTAGGCTTCTTCCCTGAAATGATGGATACGCGCCTTTTTAACGGCTTTAGTGTGGCATACCTGTTCGCCCTGTCTCAGTTTTTCATGGCCTGGATTCTGGCTTTCATTTACTTACTTTCTTTCGCCCCCAAAATGGACC
>JAYSYV010000533.1:0-1715 GCA_043727245.1 Chloroflexota bacterium
CTTACCGGTTGCGTCCTGGTTGCGCTACCTTATAATAGAACCAGGCCCATTTATTAGAATTTATAGGAGTAACCAGCATGACCCATTCCGACAAACCGCAACACTTTAACCTGGCCCAGCCTTCCAACTGGGAGCGCGTGGACGAAAGCACCGATAGCCGCTTTTACCAGGACCCGCGCCTGGTGGTGCATGTTGATGAGCATTTTATCGCCGCTCTTGGCCGGTTTTTCGCCGCGAACCTGCCGCCTGGTGGCCGTATTCTTGACCTGATGAGCAGCTACAAAACCCATTTGCCCGCCGAATACAACCCCGGCTTTGTAGTCGGACACGGCATGAACGAAATAGAGCTGCAAGCCAACGACCAGCTAAACCAGTACGTCATCCAGGACTTGAACCACAACCCGGTCCTGCCCTTTGAGACCGCCAATTTTGACGCGGTTATAAATACTGTTTCGGTCCAATACCTGCGCCGCCCGCTTGAAGTCTTCCGCGAAGTGGGCCGGGTACTGAAGCCGGGCGGACTCTTTATTGTTTCTTTCTCAAACCGGATGTTTCCGACCAAAGCAGTAACTCTCTGGCGCAACCTTCAAGAGCCGGAACGGGTGGCCCTGGTCCGGCAGTATTTTGAAGAAAGTAAGGCTTTTGAAACTCCCCAGGTCATTACCGACATAGATACCCGCCACCATAGCGGCAGCATCTTTGCCAGCTTTTACGCCTCCAAAGACCCGGTTTATATTGTGTGGGGTATCAAAAAAGGAAGGGGTTCTAAGGCAGAATAGCAGCACTGCGGGTCATGCGGCTAAAGTAAAGTTTGAGGCTATCCTGGGTCCAAAACTGGTTGACCTGCTTGCCGCCGGTGGGGTCGGGGTTCATTATGGCAACCGTGTTATCGGGATTGAGGCCGGTCGCCACGATAAAATGGCCGCCGGGGAAATAGGTTGGGTCCAGCACGTTTAAGATTACCGGGTAGCCCTGCTTCAGGTAATCCAGCACCCGGCCAAAGTGAGAGTCCAGGTTCTTATCTTCGCTGTAAGCCACTTTCAAGCCGTATTTAGAGGCAACCGTGTTAAACACGTTATATTTGTAGAGGCCCACGCTGGATTTAATGGCATTTTGCTGTTCAAACTGGTTCAGGACATCACTTATTTTGACAGGGTGGCCGTACCCGGTTAGAACCGAGGAAAGGGCAGCGGCGGAACAGGCACTGGCAGCCCAGGTTTTCCATTCATCTTCGCTGGCATATTGAGTCTTGTCGCGCTGCCAGACCGCCGGGAAAACCAATTTACTGACGGTGGTGGCCCGGTTGGCTTGAGAAGGGACGCTGGCATCTGACGGGCTGGTCATGCCGACTACTTCCACGGCTGCCATCCGGTTTCCGCTGGCATTTGTCGTAGAAACCCAGATATTCTGGTCCTTTTTAGGAGCAAGAAGAAAATTCAGAATGATAAAAAAAGCCAGGGCTGCCGCCCCTACTGTTAAAAGTTTATTTCGCATTGAGATTGTATTCACAGCGTGTCAGTAGTACGAATAATAAATTGTGGTATTAGTAATGGAGTCCCGAATATTTTCCGTTGAGAAAATGAATTTTTTGTTCTAGGTTATTATATCAGCTTTTTTCTGAGGTGACTAGACCCTTTGACGAGTATTTTGCAAAATATTTTTTACCTTCTAGCTTTTAACTACAGGCTAAAGAACCGCTTAGAGTATGTTACAAT
>JAYSYV010000534.1:0-1715 GCA_043727245.1 Chloroflexota bacterium
TCTCGATAGCCTGTTTGAGCAAACTTATACCAACCTGGAAATTATCGTGGTGGATGACGGCAGCACCGACGATACTCGCGTCTATCTCGAAGAGAATTACAGCGGTAAAATCAATTATTTTTATCAACCGAATACAGGTGTAAGTAACGCCCGCAATAACGGTTTGCGGCACGCCACTGGCTGGTTAATCCAGTTCCTGGATGCTGACGATTGGCTTTTACCGAGGAAAATCGAGCGCCAGGTAACTTATTTGAAGCAAAACCCGGAGCTGGGGGTAGTCTATTCCAGTTTTTGGAGTGCCTATGACGATGCCCCGGATAAGCTATACTCGCCGGAAGAAAGCGGCTATGTAATTATTCCGGGCCACATCATAACTCGGCAATTAAAACATAGTACCACCGCAATTCACTCAGCCCTGGTACGCCGGGAATGTTTTGAACTTGTACCCACCTTCTCGGAAAACCTGAAGGGTTACGAGGATTGGGAATTCTGGCTCAAGTTAGGAGCGGCGGATATTGAGTTTGGTTATATGGATGAAAAACTGGTGGTCTACCGGCTGCGCCGCAACAGTGTAAGCCGGACTACTTACCATCAAAAAATCAACCGTTTTCGGGCTTATGGCGGAGTTAAAGCCGCTTTCGAGCCGGGTAAGTTGCACTTTTATCTCAACCAGACCAACAACGCGGCCAGTTTCGAGTTTGGAGTAGCCCGCGCTTATTTCGAGAAAGGCCGCTACCGGGACGGTCTCAAACAGACCCTGGTAGCCTGGCAGACCAAACGCCACCAGCGTATTTTATACACCCTATTTCTTCTGGTTTACTTGCTTGGTTTAGTAATTTTGGGGTTTTTCAGTTTGGAACATTTCCTGGAATGGTTCTTCGTTCAATTGAAGAAGATGAGAAAATTATATCACTTTGCCTTGAAAAACCAGCAATAATATTTTTACTAAACAATTTGTAGGTTCTTCAAACCCGCTAGCCGCCCGGTAACAACGCCTGACTTCAAGTTCAATATAATAAACGCAGCCTGACATTAATCAAAAAATTGTTGATGGGCTTACCAAGTACAAAAAGCCACCTCACCAGGAACAGTGTCGGGTCAAAGCGCATCGCTTCCTTCTTATACTGGCGATAGGTTATTAGAAATTGTTCGTAATCCTGCACGACATAATTCTCTCGACACATGATGTTTAGAGCCTGTACGATATGTGGGTGATACTGCAACGGCAATTTACCGTTATCTCTTAGCTCGTGAAAAAGGCTAATAATTTCAGACTGTTCGATGCGCCGCAGGTTAGTAGTTTTAGAAGCCTGGTGCAGCCGGAAAAAAGCCCGACTGCCGGTGAAATGCATAAACCTGACACCCCCTAACAACCAGCGCAGCCACAGCTCATAGTCCATAATAAAATGCAGCGACTCTCTGGCCGGACCGAACTGCCCCCAAAGTAGGCTCCTGAAAAAAACGGTCGGCTGGGCTATCCGGTTACGGACGAATTCTTCACCATCCTTAAAATCGGTCGTCGCAATAAACCGCAACACCCGGCTAGTCTGGTCGGTCAAGCTCATGTCGCCGTATAGGACATCAACCTCTTGAAACAGCAAGAATTGCTGAACCACTCGGCCAAACACCTCTTTTTCCGGCCAATCGTCCGAGTTAATCCAGTAAAAAATCTGCCCGGTAGCTCGCCCAAAACCTTTATTCAGGGCATCGGCCTG
>JAYSYV010000535.1:0-5443 GCA_043727245.1 Chloroflexota bacterium
GTTCCGCAAAGCGTTCGGTCCATTTAAGCTGCCGAATATCAAATAAAGGATTGAAATGCGAGGCCGAATGGTAATCTAGCACATACTCACCGGTTAGCCGGTAAACCAGGTAGCTGCTACAGGTGGTCACATACCGTGTCTGACGGAAGATTTCCGGCTCATTCTGCCGCAACCATAGAAGCTTGGGACCAATGGCCTGAGTAGTCAGGTCCATGCCGCCCAGTTCGTATAAGTTAGCTTTCCCAAACATTTCGTTCAACTGCTCTATTTGCGGTTGCGAACGGGTATCTATGCCGTACAGAATGGCTGGGCGCAAGGGCCGACCCTGCGCGTCTAAGGGCAAAAGGTCCGGTCCCAGCCCTGATACCGCCACCGCCGCAATCTCACTGGCGGCCCAACCGGCCAGCCCTGGCAAAACCTGGCAGAGCTTCACACAATCGGCCCACCAGATAGCATCGGCATCCTGTTCGGCCCAGCCGGTTTTCGGCAGCGACAAATCATGTTCTAGCTGGTGTTCCGCCACTACCGAACCATCTGGCAGGCAAAGCACTCCTTTGGAACTATATGTCCCAATATCAATTCCTAAGAGTAAATTACCGGTCATTTAATAACCTCAAATATTACGAGTGCCGTGAGTTAAAATTGTTAGTAAGGCGGCCCGGTCTGGCAGGGAAGATTGCGCCCCGGATTTGGTTACAGCCAGCGCCCCGGCGGCCAGCCCCCAATCAACTGCTTCGCTAAAACTTTTGCCCTCGTCCAGGGCTACCGCTAACGCGCCATTAAAGGCATCTCCGGCGGCCACGGTATCAACCGGCTTAACCTGGAAAGTGGACCTGAATTCGGCGGTTTCGCCATTGGTCCAGTAAATACCCCGGCTTCCCAGTTTAATAATGACCGTACCGGCTCCCCGTTGGAGCAGCATCCGGCCAGCATCTTCTATGGCCTTTTCATTTTCAAGCGGAAAGCCCACCAGCAAAGCCGCTTCGGTTTCGTTGGGAGTAATAATACTGGCTAACCGGTAAAGTTCGGGAGGCAGGTCAAAGGCGGGAACCGGGGCTGGGTCGAGTACAATCTTAATACCTTTCGAGGCAGCAATCCTGGCCGCTCTGGTAACGACATCCATCGGGGTTTCCAGTTGTAAAAGCATTACCGAAACGCCTTCCAGAGCGTAATCTAAAGCATCCAATTCCTTCTCACCCACCCGGCCATTCGCGCCGGGAACGACAATTATGCGGTTCTGGCCGGAATAATCTACGATGATTAGGGCCAGGCCGGAAGTAATTTCCGGGTCAATGGATACGCCCTCGGTGTCAATGCCGTACAAACGCAAACCTTGCAGCAATCTAACGCCAAATTCGTCGTTGCCAACCCGCCCGACCATAGTGGTTCGCACTCCAAGCAGGGCAGCCGCTACGGCCTGGTTGGCCCCTTTGCCCCCCGGCACTTCAAAAAAAGCCTCGCCGGTAATAGTCTCGCCGGCCAGTGGTACGCGAGAAGCCTGGACTACCAGGTCCATATTAATGCTGCCAAAAACAATTACCGACATTAATTTCCCCTGTTTATTGCTGTTTAATCAGGCCCGGTGCAACCTCGATTTTACCACGGGTCAGTTTATTAATCTTCCATGGTACAATGTTACCTTGCTGGCTGAAACGCTCAAACTAACTGACGACTGGCTACTTTTCTTTCTCCCGGCTAAATGCAATACAAATGTAATCAATATACTAATGTTTTTCTGTTATATTTCCTCAATGAGTATTATTGCACTTAAACCTGGAAAATTCATTTATTAGCGGGCATAATTATGGAAGATAATCAAAAGCAACCGCCCGTTGACCAGGCCGAAACCGAAGTTCATTATCGCAGCATAATTGAAGTTATGCGTGACGGCATTATCGTGCAAGCTACCAACGGTCAAATTTTAGATTGCAACGCCGAAGCCGGAAATATTTTTGGCCTGCCGGTAAACGAAATTACCGCCCGAACCTTTCTCAAACCTCAATGGGAACCAATCCATGAAAACGGGCAGCCCTTTGATGTACTGCAGCATCCCGCCCTGGTATCTCTCCAGACCGGCCAACCCGTTTCGGATGTGATTATCAGAGTCACCCGGAATGACCGGAAACAAATCTGGTTAAATATCAGTTCACAGCCTTTGTTCCGGCCCGGCCAGCCTAAACCTTATGGGGTCGTTAGCTCTTTTCGAGATATTACTGCCTGGAAAGAAGCCGACCAGAGTCTTAAAAAAGAACGTAACCTGCTGGCAACCGTTATTCAAGGCTCTACCGAAGCGATTTATGTAAAAGACCGCCAGGGCCGGTTCCTGTTAGCCAATTCAGTCTACCTGGGATTGCTGGGATTACCCATGGAGGAAGTTATCGGTCATACCACCGAAGAGCTTTGGCCCCAGGAAGCCAATGCAACTTTCCGAATAACCGATGAACTGGTAATAAATACCGGCAAATCTCAACGTGTTGAAGTATCAGTTACCGACAGTCAAGGCCAACTGCACATCTTTTTGACGACAAAAGACCCCTATCGCGATAGTCAGAGCAACATTGTAGGCATCATCGGAATCTCGCGAGACATCACCAGCCGCAAGCAGGCTGAGAACCTGAAAAGTGATTTTGTGGCTGTGGTAAGCCACGAATTACGCACTCCCCTGACCTCTATTATGGGGTCACTGGGCCTACTTACCAGCGGAGCAGCCGGAACTCTACCCGAACAAGCCAACCTCATGGTCAATATAGCCTACAGAAATAGCGAACGGCTGCTAGGTTTGATTAATGATATTTTGGATTTTGAGAAAATCGGGGCCGGGAAAACGGACTTTGATTTTAAGACCCTCAATCTGCTGACCCTGGTCGAAGGCAACCTGGTTATTAACCAGCCCTTAGCCCGTCAATATAATGTCGCGTTACTCCTGGAATGCGAACTGCCGCTTGAACAGCTTGTAGTGATGGCCGACCAGACCCGTCTGGGGCAGGTTCTTATCAATCTACTTTCCAATGCCATTAAATTTTCCCCGGTTGGTGGCGAGGTAAAAGTCACGATAACTACCTCCCAAAAGAGCCTCAGAGTCACAGTAAGCGACCAGGGGCCAGGTATCCCAATAGAATTTCGTAACCAAATTTTCAATAAGTTTGCCCAGGCCGACTCTTCTTCCACTCGGCGCATTGGCGGGACCGGACTTGGACTTAGCATTGCCAAAGCCATTATCGAAAATCACGGTGGGGAAATTGGCTTTAATTCTAAAGTAGGACAGGGCAGCGCCTTCTTCTTTGACCTGCCAATATTTGAAGTCAGATAACCCACCGCGCTAGTTTCCAGGTATTGTTTGAGATGTTACAAGCGAAACTGGATACTTTTGGTTGCGGGGATTTTTCTTTTCCTGTTCATATAAAGTTGCCTTGTCCGCCCGAAAATGCTACCATAGCGCGGCTTCAGCAACTCTCAAAAGCAATTTGTAAATTTACAGGAAACCAGCGTCTTGAACTTTAGATTGCGCCTTCTAATAGTAGTCCTGGGGCTGGCTTTTGGCCTGACCGGGTTAGCGGCCTGTTCAGAAAACGCCCTGACTGAAAAGACTCCCCAGGCCGAAACTATCCAGGCATTTAAGGCCGAACCCACTACCAATAATGGCAATGCTCGGCGTGGCGTGCAAGTCTTTGGCCGGTTGCCTTGCCTGACCTGTCATACTCTGGCCGGGTCGGGCGATACCAAAGCTACGGCCCCCAGCCTGGATAAAATCGGCATTAACGCCGCTACCCGCCTGCCGGGCGTAACCGCCGCCCAGTATTTGCGCCATGCCGTGACCAAACCGGAAGATTTGAATTTACCCAATTTCAAAAATATTATGCCGGGCTTCGGTTCGAGTCTCACTCCGACTGAACTGGAAGACCTGGTGGCCCATCTATTAAGCCTGAACTAGGGCTGGGGTGCGTTTCTCCGCTTTGGGCCGGGTGGGTTTCCGGGATTTAGCGGTTCTTTCCAGGTCTTGCAGTCTTTCGCGTTCCAACCGCTTTTCCAGGAGAGTCATTACGGCGGCTTCTTCGGGTTTCAGGTCGTGCAGATTATCAATAAGTTCCTGAGATGTAATCTGCTGGAGGCTTTCCAGCATGGTTCCTTCCAGGTAAGCGTCAATTACTGCCGGGTGAATGTAACATTTGCGGCAAATCGAAGGGGTATTGCCCAGCTGTTCCGAAACTGACTTTATAGCGTTGACTACATTCTTTTTAGCCTCGGTTTCCTTGTCGAAAACCTTAAACTCCTGCAAAGCCAGGGCCGCCAAAACCGTCCCGGCCCAGGTCCGAAAGTCTTTAGCGCTGAAATCCTGGTTAGTTAGCTCCTTCAAATACTCGTTGACATCAGCCGAATCAATAGTCTGGCGCTGGTCGCTTTCGTCCAAATACTGAAACAACTCGTATCCCGGAATATCACGGCAACTTTTGACGATGTGGGCCAGTCGTCGGTCTTTAATCGAAAGCGACCAATCTTTCCCACTTTTTCCCCGAAAAGAAAAACTAATTGTCGTGCCTTCGACTGTAACGTGGCGGTCGCGCATGGTGGTCAGACCAAAAGATTTATTGGTTTTGGCATATTCGACATTGCCTATCCTTATCAGAGTCGTTTCCAGCAGGCGAATGACGGTAGCCAGAACCTTGCGGCGCGGCAAACCTCGCAAAGCCAAATCCTTATCCACCTGCGCCCGGATGGCAGGTAGAGCGGCCCCGAAAGCTAACATACGGTCATATTTGGTTTCGTCACGGACTGACCGCCAGCGCGGATGGTAGCGGTACTGCTTGCGGCTACGAGCATCCCGGCCTGTAGCCTGTAAATGACCGTTCGGACGTGGGCAAATCCACACATCGGCATAGGCGGGCGGAATACCCAATTGCCTGATACGACTCATTGTGGCTTCATCAGTAATGGGCTGACCGTCCAGCCCGATATATACAAATTCCTCACCCTTTTTTTCCCGCCGGAAGCCGGGCATCGTATCGTTCACATAGCGCAGCCCGGCGGCTTTGGCCGAAGCTACCGGGTCTTTGACAATTTCATGTTCCATTTTTCCTTCAATTCTCTTTTACGGTTTAATAAAACAAATTATTGTTAAAAACTCTCAAAAGGCGTATTGCAATTAAAATGCCACAGCCGGACGGTCTTTCTGGTTTGTAAGTAACGCCGGGTCGGCCTAGAATATGGAACCCGGCGTACTTTCGGAGGGCTTGAAAAAGGAGATATTCAATGGAAATGAGTTTTGAGGAAGTCAGCAACCAGATTTTAAGAGGGAATATGGTAAGATAAACCTGAGAGAAAGCAGGTAAAAATCGCCCCGAAGGCCAGACCACGCCCTGACCTGGCCGTTGAAATTCACTCTCCCAGCGACTTGCAAAGCGTTGGAGCGCTGGCAGGTGCAATGATAAAAGTCAAAAAACTGCTT
>JAYSYV010000536.1:0-5440 GCA_043727245.1 Chloroflexota bacterium
TTCCACTCGGTCCAGCTTGATTGAACCGAGGCAATCCGGCCCTGGGCTGTGCGGTAAAGGGCGAAAGCATTATCTTCGCAGGGGGCGAC
Organism: Chloroflexota bacterium; assembly: GCA_043727245.1. Classification (GTDB taxonomy): domain Bacteria; phylum Chloroflexota; class Chloroflexia; order Chloroheliales; family Chloroheliaceae; genus 54-19. The sequence goes on from JAYSYV010000536.1 coordinate 90, forward strand.
CTCCCAGCGGGTTGTAGCCCTGAACCCTTCGCCTTCGGTTATTTCCTGCTCTAAAAAATAGCGAGTAAGGTCAAGGATATGGATACCGTTATCCAGCAAACTGCCGCCACCGGAAATTGCATGCCGGGTCATCCAGCGTTTGGTGAAATCAGCTCCGCCTTCGTGGCCGATATAACTGCGCACAAACATTATCTCGCCGATAGCTCCCTGTTTGATTAACTCATGGGCTTTCATCACCGACGGGTAGTAACGGTGATTGAATCCGGTCTTCAGGCGAACATTATTACGTTTGGAGGCCTCAACCATGACCCGGCCTTCCTGAGGTGTGCGGGCCATCGGTTTCTCGCAAATTACATGCTTTCCGTGGTCCATGGCTGCAATACTGATAGGCGCATGGAGGTCGTTTGAGGTAGACACAATAATAATATCCAAATCGGGACGCTCGATGACCGAGGACCAATCGGTACTGGCTTCACAGTTATATTCTTTAGCCAGGGCTGCAGACCTTTCCGGCACAGCGTCACAGGCCACTGCCAAACTCAAGCCTGGTGTCCGCGCCAAAGCCGCTGCTCGCGACTGACCAATTTCCCCACAACCTATCAAACCGACTTTCATTTATTCTTCTCCTGAAGAGGGGTTTTAAACACAGAGAGCGCAGAGAAAACACAGAGAAACACAGAGTTTTTTATAATATTTCTTGATTATTCCGGCGCTTTAGAGCAATAGACGCGAATGACCCTATATTACAATAAATCTCTTGAAATAAAGCCCTTTATTCCGTCTTTTAAACGATAGACATTGAAATTCATGAGAAGGCCCACCGGTTTATGGCTTAACCTGAGATAAGTTAGCAGTTGGGCTTCGTGAATCGGTAAAATAGTTTCGACCGCTTTAAGCTCGACTATCACCTTATCTTCCACCAGCATGTCCAGCCTGAAACCTATTTCCAGCCTGATTTCCTGGTATACCACCGGCAAGCCCACCTGAGTCTCAGCCTTCAAGCCGCTCTTTTGCAATTCATACTGCAAGCAGCGTTCATAGACACTTTCCAGTAAACCCGGTTTTAAAGCAGTATGAACCTTGATAGCCGCATTTACCACCTTCCCGCTCACCACATCAAAATCTCGCATATTTTCTCTTTGTTTTATCTTTGTGCTTTCTCCGTGTCCTCTGTGTCTAACGCTTCTTTCCTCGCTCTGATCTCCCCAATCAGGCCAAAATACTGGCGGAGATGCGGTTCTTCAGTCCAGTATTCAAGATAAGCCTGATAACCTTTCTGGCCCAATTGCTGGCGAAGTTGCGGTTCGTCCATAAAGCGGTCCATGACCTCTACCAGACCGGCTTTGTCCCGGTAGGTGAAGCCGCCACCGCTATCTTCGATCACCTCCGGCAAGGCACCCAGGTCATGGGCGATAACAGGGGTAGCCAGGGCGAAAGCTTCAATGATGATTATACCGAAAACCTCATAACAGATTGATGGAACGATTACTGCGCGGGCACCCCGGTAGAGAGAACGTAACTGGGCGTGGTTTAATCTACCCAGAAATTTTACATTTGTCATTCCGGCTGCCTGCTGGCGCAAAGTTGGACCGTAATCACCGTCTCCGGCTACCAGTAGGTCGGCTTTGTCGTAATTTTTGAAAACCTCGATTAAATTCTGCAAACCTTTAATTTTTTCCAGCCGCCCTACAAACAGAAAATAAGGCCGGATTTGGACGGGTAAATCTTCCCGGCTTTCGGCATCTTCCTCGCTGCGCGGCAGGAAATAGGGCAGGTGAACCATCGGTAGTTCCATCCCGTATTCGCGGTGTTTGTGCATGGTAAAACGGCTGGGTGAGATAAAGGCATCAACCTGGGCCAGTTTGTGGCGTAAAAATGAGCTATAGCGCCATAGCTGGGGGGGCCGCTTGAAAGAAAGGCTGCACGTAAAGCAGGCTTTGGATTTGCAGACCTCCCGGTTATACTTCCAGAGGACATGCATCGGACAGACCAGCCAGTGTTCGTGGGTGGTATATAGCTTGATCGCTCCAGGTGAACCGTAATCCAGTACTTTAGGCCCGCCAACCAACGAAATGTTATGGAAATGAATCACATCAAACGCCTGGCCTTCCAGCACTTCTCGCAAAACTTTACTTTTGAAAAGGGGTAGGCCAGTTTGCTGGGTTGCCAGAGGTGAGAGCAACCCTACCTTGCTTTTTAGGGTGTGGACTCTCACATTGGGATGATTTGGAAACCCGGCTGGATTGGCCGGGGGTCCGTGGTGCAGGCTCTGGTAAGCGTCTGCGCAGTGAATGACATCTACCCGATGGCCGCGCCGGGCCAGCTCGTTACTTAAGCGGTAAATATAAATACCGTCACCGCCGAAGTTGTAGGGAGGATAAAAAGTTGTAACCATCGCGAACTTTAAAGGATGTTCCATTATTTTAACTTCTATGACCGGCCTGCTTCTTCCAGGACTGCCCGTAACTGGATGGCAGCCCGGCTCCAGGTAAAGGTTTGAGCGCGTTGAAGACCACTCTCACGGCAGCCCTGGCGCAATGCGGGGTTATCCAATACCATTTGTAGGGCTTCCTTAATATTCTCCGGCTGGTAGGCATCGAAGTAGGTTCCGGCTTCACCCAGTATTTCTCGCACGGAACTTTCCTGGCTGGATATTACCGGCACTCCGCAAGCGGCAGCCTCCAGGGCCGGTAAGCCGAACCCCTCGTCGAGCGAAGGTAGCGTGACTGCCTGGGCCAGGTTATATAGGTAAACCAGGTCATTGTCCGGCACGAAACCGGTAAAGATTACTCGCCCTGCCAAACCAAGTTCAGTAACCTTCTGAGACAATGGCTGGTAGCTCGAATAAAAAACGTCTCCCTGATAGTCACCCACCAGCGCCAGCTTACCATTCCAGCGCAATTTAGCGAAAGCTTCCAGTAACCGCTCCAGATTTTTGTGAGGACTAATGCCGCCGACATACAGCAGGAAAGGTTCTTCCAATTGAAGACCGTAGCGGTTTAAAACTACATTAGCCTCTTCCAGCGAGGTTAAAGGCTGAAAAACCGGGTCAACTCCTTCTCCGATCACCCGGAGTCGGGCCGGTTTTATCTTTAGTTCCTGGATTATACCCTGCTTACTGTGTTCAGATACGGTTAGAACCAGGTGGGCCTGGCGTTTAGCCAGGGCCATTTTCATCTGCCAAAACCGCCTGAGACGAGGATTAGGGAAGACCTGTTTGGGAAATTTCTCAGGAATGACATCGTGAATGGTCAGAACCTGCCGGGAACGGTTGAGTAAGGGAAAGTAAGTGTAGACCGAGGGGAAAAAGAAAACATCCAGTTTGTGACGAGAAACCTGGCGGGTCATCTGAAATAAATCGAGGATAGAGCGGCGTCCCTGGGCGCTGGCGGCCTGGGCGGGGGCTTGTTTTGTATCCACTGGCACTACCTCAGCCTGGCTGGGAAATGCTGTCCCAAGAGTTTCGATAGTCTGGCGGTCGGCAAAGAACAGGTAACGGTTAATCTGGTCCTGAACCAGCAGCGTTCCCAGGATGCTCCTGGTAAACCGGCCATACCCTCGCAAATTATTCCAGCAAGTCGCGTCTACACCAATTAGCATAATAATGAATTAGAAATAATGGATGATGAATAAAATACAGTTGATACGATATTGAATTTTAGATAGATTTGCATTGGTTTAACTGTTTTTCTTATTTTTTACATTCTTGACGCTGGTTACCAGGATGGCTGTTATTTTATCAGCCTCATTCATCAAATGCTGTAATTTTCCGGCGGGTACAATTCCGATTCCACCAGCAGTTCCAACCAATAGGCAGGTTCGTCCAGTTCTTGCAAACCACCTTCAATACACAAATACAATAAATGACGTTTTTAATTCATCATTCAACTCTGGCTGTGCTATTTCCCTGACCCAACAAGTAGCCACAAAACTCTCCAAAAGACCAACTAAGCAGAAAGAGAGCGAGGAGCGGAGCGCTTCGCCAGAATTCGCGAGTGTACCGTTTTTTCGCCAGAGTGCGGCGGCCAATCCGCCACCCTAAAAGTAGGGGCAGGATGCCGGAAGCAGCCGTATAAAAAAGCCTTTTCGCCAGTGGCGCTCCTTCGACCCGCATCCCGGCATAGCTCCGGGCCAGAAAGTAGCGCTGGCTCATAAATTCCCAGAACCCAAAAGGTTTTTTGTGCCAGACCAGCATTTTTGGTGCGCAATAAAATTTGACCCCTTTTTCTTTAAGACGGGCGTGTAGAAATCCTTCCCAGACTCCCTGGTCGATTAAATCCCCGGCCAAATCCAGGCTTGCCCTGGTGTAGCTTGTATTATTACCCGGAATGTCTCCGTCCGGGCCTCCTTCGATAGGTGGCATAAAGGCGCTGTACTCGCAAAAGAAAGTCGCCCAATCTAACGGACGATCCAGGCAGGCGTTTTCCACTGCCCCTCCCACTACTCCATAGCTACCGGTAGCATGCCACTTAAATAATTCGTCATACCAGGCCGGATCAACATTGGTGTGGTCTTCTAAAATAGCAATAATAGCGCCTTTAGCCGCTTTAATTCCCAGGCTGCGTAGTCCGGGTATAGTCGTATCCCGACCAGCCTCAATAACCAGAGTTTGAAGATATTTATTTCTAACCTGCCCGGCCAGCTTTTCTCCCAACCGTTCTACCACGATTATTTCGGCCCCGTATTTATGGCGGTCAGCCTCCAGCGAAGCCAGACACTCGTCGAGGCATTTCCAGCCGTTGACCGCCGCGATTACCACTGATAACTTTATATCCATTTTCTCGGTTTCAGTATTAGCCAATTCTTCTCACACACTTTTAGTTTTATCGTAAAATGTTAATAAACTTCCTGGCAACTGTGGCCCGGTCCGGCCAGATACCCCAACCCTTCTCCCAGGCTCCAGCTAAAAGAAAAAAGTAACAACCAGGGCAATCCTCGCCAGAAATAGCGGCGGTAGGCTGATTTCGGCCGAATGTCCCGGTAAAGCCGCCAGAGCTGCAAAGCCGGTAAAGCGGGCAGGGTAACCAGGTGATACAACCGTTGTCCCAGGCCCAGATTTTGCCGCTTGAGGCGCTCAGCAGCGAAACAACGTCCGTAGTGATAGCGTTGCCCGGTAAAATGCAGCGTGTTATAAAGCTTTATATGCTGGACTTGCATGGCCGGGTCGGCCCTGAAAGATACACCGGCCGCCTTTAACTCCCAACTGGCAAAAATCTTCCAGAACTCAGCCTTTACATCACACTTTAAAAGGTCATCCCGGCGGTAAGCCACATTGTTACCGGTCGTCATAGCCACCCGACCGGCGAGCAATGGCGGTAGGTACGCTGCATATTCAGATAGAAAAGCCGCCC
>JAYSYV010000537.1:0-16401 GCA_043727245.1 Chloroflexota bacterium
CCGGCATCTCAGGAGTAGACTGTAGGGCCGACAATTTCGAGATTGGTGAAGTTTCCGCTTGTGTAGCTGTAGGAGCCGGTTGGGCGCGGGCGGCTTCTTCAGAGGCCGTGGCCTGGGCGTTTTTGGCTAACTGGCCCAGGGCGGCATCAATATCGTCGGGCTGCTCGGTAGTATTGTGCGAACGAGCTTCGGGCGGTAAATCTTCCGCTTCTGGAAAGTTAACCCCAACCAAAGGGATGGACGGTTGCGTGACATCGCTGGGGCTGGCAAGCGCCTCCGCCACTACTGGCAAGTCTTCCCTGGCCGGTTGAAGTAGCTCATCAGGGGTTACGGCCAGACCTTCATCGAAAAGAGTTGCGTTCAAAGCGTCGGCCAGTTTGTAAAGAATAACGGTCCGGTCCTCGACTGGAGTTTCACCGGGAATAAGTACCACTGGTTCCGCCTCGGTCACGTTCTTGCCGGCTTCCAACTCCTGGATTACCCTTTGGGCCACATCCGAGCGGCGAGAGAGGTCGGCATAGGTCAGCCCGGCGGCTTCGCGCAATTGCTGCAATCGGTTCATAGCTTTCCTTTACCCTTCATCTTTTATTCTAAGCAGCCCCTTAGCCGGGATTGGAACCCAGTCAGGCCGGTTGTTAAATTCGTAGTTTAGTTCGTAGAAAGCTTTTTCCAGTTCAAAAATCTTGATGGCTTGCTGGAAAATCTCCTTTGACTCCGGAATAAAGCGAGGCCCGGTGTGGTGGGCGGTTGCCTCGGAGTAGCCTTCCAGAAAACTCTGGCGGGCCAGATGTTCCCACTCCTGCGCCCAGCTTTCCAGTTCGGCCCGTTCTGCCGGGTCGCTGGTGTGTTCCCATTCTTCAAATAAAATAGCATAAGCGGCATAGTTAAACGAGCGCACCAGCCCGGCCACATCTTTGAGCGGGGAATGTTTAGACCGGCGTTCGGCCAGGCTGCGGGCCGGTTCGCCTTCAAAGTCCAGGATGATAAAGTCCGGCCCGGTTTTTAGAACTTGCCCCATGTGATAATCGCCATGATAGCGGGTTTTGTAGACCCCGGCTTCGACCAGGACATTCAGACCGGCAGCCATGTCCAGGTAAGCCTGTTCGTTAGCCACCACCGGGCGTAACAAGTCCTGCAATTCCGCTGACAGGCCGGGCAGTTGTTGTTTGACGCTGGTGATTACCCGGCGGATAAGGTCGCTGATAATGTCTTCCCAGTTAGCCGCGTCCTCCGGCGAAATTAGAATAGGTTTAAACTCCGGTTGGTGGGTTGTAGAAGCCAGGGCATTATGCAATTCACCGGTAATCTGGCCCAGGCGGTAGGCTAATTCAGGATAGCTACCAGCCAACTGACGGGTCAGGGCGGTTTTATCCGTGGTCTGGCCCTGGCTGGCGGCCCGATACTTTCGGAGGTTGCTGAAAAATTCCCGGACGTGAACCAGAGAAACATTATAGCCGTCACCATCGTTTTTGATAAAGTCCTGCAAAACACCTATCGAAATCGGGGCTGCGTCCTGGGGGACATACTCAATAAAACCGGCCACTCTGGGTACATATTTAAAGTTGGTTTCAGTTGTCAGGAAGTAAGGCACTTCAAAATCGGGGTTGAGGCCAAAGGAAAGTTTGCGGAAAGCCTTGAGTATGAATTTATTATCGTAAATAATTGAAGTGTTGCTTTGCTCGGTGCTGATGGGCTTAATCGAGGTCAAATCCCGGCTGTGCAGGCGGCCCGGTATCGAGCGGAAATGCAGCTTACCTTGATGCGAGTCAAATTCGGCATTATCGAAAATACGCTGGTACATGTCCTGGCAAATGGCTTCTTCCGAAAAAGCATCATAAGCCCATAATTCTCCCTGGGGTGTCCGGATAATCAGGGCCGCTCCTTCCGGCTGGTTTGTGATAGCGGTCGGAACCTTATTATGTGGCTTAAAAGCCAGCGGCAACTGGTAAAGCTCCGACTCGCCCTCGGCATAGCCTATTTCCAGCAGCAGAAACCCTAACAAGCCCTCATCAGCGTCTAGCAGTTCAAAATCGCGGACACGGTAGCCGGAAATCTGGCGGGTTTTGCTGCCAAACCAGCGTTTGGTCATGAAATAATTCGGCCTAATTTGTCGGACCAGATTGGAAATCTCCTGTTGCAACCAGGGTCCGGTTACAGTTTCAACGGTTGTAACCTCGCTGGAGCCTGGCAGCCCTTGCTCCATTTCATTCGTCGTTGACATTAAATTTTACTTTCATTAGACATTGAAGTGGCCGGTGGGCCTGTTTATTCTAATCACCTGTTAAAATTCAGTTTAGCCTGGTTCCGCCCAAAGTTATGAGTATATTTTACCTTTGCTTACAATTTACTTCAATACTGGAACTTTGTATAGTTAGCCAGTATAATCTTAAGTACAAAGTTACCAATTACTATGCCAGGGGTACTAATCTTGCTAAAATTGGTAGTGCAAGTTGGAAATTACAAGCATAAGTTTATTTCTTTAAAACTGTATAGAGAATAGGATACATGAACCTAAAAGACTTTATCTCTGACGACCAGCAGATAATTATTGAACGGATTACGCCGGAAATAGATTGCGGACGTTACCCGATCAAACGGGTTATCGGGGATACCATTGAAGTACAGGCCGATATTTTTCGCGATGGACACGACCTGATAACGGCGGCTATACGCTACCGCTTTTTACCTGCTAATGGCCAGAGCCAAAATTCTACCCTTTACGACTGGCAGGATGCGCCCATGGTCAAGTTTGATAATGACCGCTGGAAGGGTAAATTTAAAGTCACCGAAATGGGCCGTTATGTCTACAAGGTAGAAGCCTGGAATGATCGCTTTGGAACCTGGGAACACGACATGGAAAAACGGGTCGCGGCTAATCAGGTTGATAAAAGCGATGTGCTGGAAGGGGTGGCCCTGGTAAAATCTACCCTGACCCGACTACCAACCGGAGAGCGGCAGATTGCTGAGAAATTGCTCCAGACGGTTGAGCGAACTGCCGACCCGGTAGAGGCGGGCCGCCTTTTCCTGACCGCTGAAGTTACCGACCTGATGAGCCAATATCCTGACCGCTCCGGTTCGGCTTTCTCCTCCGAATTACCCGTTACGGTAGACCCGGTAATCGCCCGGTTCGCAGCCTGGTACGAACTTTTCCCACGTTCGCAGGGCAAACCCGGCCAGCATGGTACTTTTCTAGATGTGATAGAACAGCTACCCCGTATCAAAGGGCTGGGTTTCGATGTGCTGTACCTGCCGCCGATTCATCCGATTGGCCGCAGCAACCGCAAAGGCCCCAATAATACGCTCACTCCCGGCCCGAACGACCCCGGCTCGCCCTGGGCGATTGGCAACGAAGATGGCGGCCATAAGTCCATAGAACCGGCCCTGGGTACTTTTGGGGATTTCGACAAACTGGTCCAGGCTTGCCGTTCGCAGGGCATTGTGCTGGCCCTGGATTTTGCCATTCAGTGTTCGCCCGACCATCCCTGGGTTAAAGAACACCCGGAATGGTTCTTCGTCCGGCCCGATGGCACGATTAAATATGCCGAAAATCCGCCCAAGAAATACCAGGATATATATCCGATTAATTTCTTCGGCCCGAACCTGGAAACCCGAAAAGCTCTCTGGGAAGAACTTAAAAGCGTGATGGAATTCTGGATTGCGCGGGGCGTGACCATCTTTCGGGTGGATAATCCGCACACCAAAGCGATTCCTTTCTGGGAATGGGTCATTGGTGAAATTAAGCTCGAACACCCCGAAACCCTCTTTCTGGCCGAAGCTTTCACCCGGCCTAAAGTGATGCGGTCGCTGGCGAAAGCCGGATTCAGCCAGTCTTATACCTATTTCACCTGGCGAAATACCAGGCTGGAACTGATCGAGTACCTGACCGAACTGACTCAATCCGAGATGAAAGAGTATTACCGGGGCAACCTCTGGCCCAACACACCCGATATTTTGCACGAGTTCTTGGTAAAAGGTGGCCTACCAGCCTTCCGCTTGCGCCTGGTCCTGGCCGCCACCCTTTCATCGGTCTACGGTATGTACAGCGGTTACGAACTTGGCATCAATGTACCCCGCCCTGGTGCGGAAGAATATATTGACTCTGACAAATTCCAGATTAACCACTATGACTGGACCCAGCCCTATTATCACGGCGAGTTTATCGGGCGGGTCAACTGGATACGGCGGGAAAACCCGGCCTTACACTTGTACGATAACCTGCGGTTTTACAATGGAGGCGAGAACGAAAATATCCTGGTCTACGGCAAAGTTACTCCAGACCTTAAAAATATCATTGTGGTGGTGGTCAACCTGGACCCCAATAAACCCCAATCAGGCTGGATTGGCTTACCTTACTGGGAATGGGGAGTCAGGCCCGACGAATCTTATCAGGTAGAAGATTTGTTAAACAATGAGGTTTATACCTGGCAGGGTGAATATAACTTTGTGTCACTGGACCCCAACAATCGAGGTTCCCACATTTTCAGAATTACTCCACCCCGGCAAGCCGAACAACGCTTACCCCAGGACCGGCAAATTGATTTTTCTTAAAAAGTAGAGGTTTTATGACTGACTTAGCCAACCGTGGAAAACTTTATCTGAGTGACAGCGAGATGGCCGCCCTGGCCGGAGGGTATCACGGTAACTCCTTCGCTGTCCTCGGTCCACATCTTCATGATTTGGATGGTACTGCCTTTCTGGTAGTCCGGGCCTTCTTGCCTTATGCCAGGGAAGTTCAGCTTAAAGCCAAAAATGAACTTTTCCCGATGCAACGGGTCCATAAAGATGGGCTGTTTCAGGTAGACCTGGAAAAACAACCCCAGGATTTGAAGTATAAGCTGGTCGCAACCGACTATGACGGCCACACAACCGAATTTTACGATCCTCACGCTTTCGGCTCAACCCTGACTGATTACGACCTGCACCTTATTAAAGAAGGCAACCATTTTCACACTTACGACAAACTTGGCGCACATTTACGCGAAATAGATGGTGTCAAGGGGGTGAGTTTTGCGGTCTGGGCACCCAATGCCCTGCGGGTTAGCGTGATTGGCGAATTTAACAAGTGGGATGGGCGAGCGTTACCGATGCGTAACCACGTTTCACACGGCATTCACGAAATGTTCGTGCCGGGCCTGGCGGAAGGGACTACCTATAAATACGAGGTGCGGTCTAACTTTACCGATTACCCGGTGGAAAAATCCGACCCTTACGGCTTCTTTAGCGAAATGCGGCCTCAAACTGCTTCGATAGTGGCCGACCTGGACCGCTACAATTGGCAGGACCAGGAATGGGCTATCACGAACCGGGCTAAAAATAACACTTTGAAGGCTCCCATGTCAGTCTATGAAGTCCATTTAGGCTCGTGGCGGCGGCGCTGGGGTACAGCCAGTCACGACGAAAGTTACCTGACTTACCGCGAACTGGCCGAGCAACTGGTGGATTATGTAAAAGAAATGGGCTTTACCCATATCGAATTGATGCCCGTTTCAGAGCATCCTTTTGACGGTTCCTGGGGCTATCAGACTATCGGTTATTATGCCGCGACTAGTCGGTTTGGTCCGCCCCAGGATTTGATGTACCTGATTGACCGCTGCCACCAGAATAATATCGGGGTCTTTCTGGATTGGGTTCCGGCGCACTTTCCCAAAGACCAGCATGGGCTGGCCCTCTTTGATGGAACGCATCTCTACGAACACGCCGACCCACGCCAGGGCGAACATGCTGACTGGGGTACGCTTATCTTCAATTTTGGCCGCAACGAGGTGCGTAATTTCTTACTGTCGAACGCCCTTTTCTGGCTGGACAAATATCACATTGACGGTCTGCGGGTGGACGCGGTAGCATCTTTGCTCTACCTGGATTATTCCAAGGGGCCAGGCGAGTGGGTTCCCAACCAGTATGGAGGCCGCGAAAACCTGGATGCAATTGATTTCATCCGGCGCTTTAACGAGTTGGTCCACAAGGAAAACCCGGAAACTCTGACCAGTGCCGAAGACTCGACCTCCTGGCCGATGGTCACAAAACCAACCTTCCTGGGCGGCCTTGGTTTTGACATGAAGTGGAACATGGGCTGGATGCACGATATGTTGGACTACATGGAGCAGAACCCAATTTACCGGCGTTACCACCACAACAGCCTCACTTTTTCGCTCATGTATGCCTTCAACGAAAACTACATCTTGCCATTCTCGCACGATGAAGTGGTCCACCTGAAAAAATCCATGCTGGATAAGATGCCGGGTGATTCCTGGCAGAAGTTTGCCAACCTGCGTGCGATTTACGGTTACATGTACACGCATCCGGGCAAAAAGCTGCTCTTTATGGGCAGTGAGTTCGGTCAATGGCAGGAATGGAACGAACGGACGGCCCTGGAATGGCAACTTTTGGATTATCCCTCCCACCGGGGTATGCAGAAGTATGTCGAGAAGCTTAATAGGCTCTACTCCGCCGAACCGGCCCTTTACGAGGTAGACGATAGCTGGGAAGGTTTTCAGTGGTTGGAATTGCGCGACAACGAGAACAGCACCCTGGTTTTCTTGCGCCGGGCCAAAGACCCCGACGATGAACTGATAGTCGCCCTTAACTTCACGCCGGTTACGCGCAGCAATTACCGGATTGGCGTACCTAAACCGGGTTATTACGAGGAAATCCTCAACAGCGATGCTGCGGAGTTCTGGGGCGAAAACGTTGGCAACCTGGGTGGTGTCGAGAGTGAAAACCTGGCCTGGGGTGGACATTTCCATTCTCTGAACCTGACCATTCCACCGTTGGGGATGGTTATTCTACGCAGCCCGCGCTTGACTTAACCGCCGGAGCCACCGGCTGACTAAACCGGAGGGAAAAGCATATACCGCTAAATCAAGCATTTGAAGATTGGGACTAAACCCAGGTACGCATATTTAGCGGTAAGTGGCCGGTATCGTTGTGATAGCTTAGTCGCATGGGACCACCCCCCTGGATAACGATTTCGCCAAGACCACAGTTTTGAATATCCTTTGCAAATAAGCCAAATTCTAATCAAGGTTTAAACCTTTAGGTTCAGAATTAGTTCTTTGGGTCTGGCGCTGAACTAAATTAGGATGTTATAATGCGGGTGGAGGAAGTTCGCCCATGCCATTTTCTTTCAGTTTTGGATATACCGACGCTCTGTGGCTATTGCTCTTATGGCCGGTGGTTATTTTGCTTGCCCGGAAAGGCGGCAGCGGGGCGGTATTGCGTAAAAGCGCCCGCCGCCTATCAGTGGTTATCCGCCTGCTTATTGTCACCCTGATTGTTTTATCTATTGCCAATTTGCAACTCGTTACTACCAGCGACCGCCTGGCAACTGTCTTCTTACTCGATGTGTCGGACAGCGTAGGGACCGATGGCCGGAGCCAGGAGCTTGATTTCACTCGCAAGTCTCTGCAAGCCATGAAACAAAATCAGCAATCCGGGGTAGTCGTGTTTGGGCAGGAAGCCCTGGTCGAAAAGCTGGTCAGCAAAGATAAAACTATGGGCAACCTGGAAAGTACGCCTATCACCAGCTATAGCAACCTGGCCGAAGCGGTCCGGTTGGGTACGGCTCTGCTGCCCGGCGATTCGCAGCGGCGGCTGGTGTTGATGAGTGACGGAAACCAGAATATTGACGAGGTACGCAACGCGGCCAAGATTGCCTCCGCCAATGGGGTTCAGATTGACGTGGTTCCGCTCAACCGCAGCGGCGGCCCCGAAGTTTCGATTGGCAACTTGCAGGTTCCAAGCAACCTGCGTCAAGGCGAAGAATTTTCTCTTAAAGTAGCCGTAGACAGCAACTATGCCGGTCCGGCCCGCGTGCTAATTTTGCAGGACGGTCAGGTCATCAGCGACAAGCCGGTAGAGTTGAAAAATGGCTCGAACCTTTTTACCCAACAACTGGTGGCAAAATCAAAAGGTTTTGCCAATTATACCGCCAAAATAGTCGCCGGGAAAGATACCCTGGACCAGAACAACGAGGCCAACGCCTATAGTCTGGTCAAAGGCGGCCCCAGGGCTTTATTGGTAGAAGGGCATCCCGACCAGAACGAAGCGGCCAATCTTCAGGCGGCCCTGACGCAGAGTGGCATTGAAGCAACCGTTATCTCACCCGGCAAGTTTCCCAGCTTGAACGACCTGACCCAGTATGATTCGGTCCTATTGGTAAATGTCCCGGCCAATACCCTGTCCCCGGCCAATATGACCGTCCTGCAAGCCTACGTTAAAGACCTGGGCAAGGGCATGATTATGGTCGGCGGCGAGGAAAGCTTTGGGCTGGGCGGGTATTTCCGCACCCCTATCGAGGATATGCTGCCGGTCGAACTCCAACTCCCCTCCAAACTCCAGACACCAAGCGTGGCGATGGTTCTGGTGATTGACCGCAGCGGTTCAATGGCCGACGCTTACAACGGCCCTGGCGCTGGAGCTTCCGGCATCCCCAAAATCGAACTGGCAAAAGACGCGGCCTACCTGGCAGCTACTCAGTTGAGCAACACCGATCAGGTTGGAATAGTAGTTTTTGATACACAGGGCCAGTGGCAGGTTCCCCTGGGACCAATGGGCAACCCGTCTAACCTGGTCAGTCCAATTGGCCGGATTGCACCCGGCGGCGGCACTAACATATATAGCGGCCTGGCCCCCGCTATCGAAGGTCTTAAATCTTCGACCGCGAAGAACAAACATATCATCCTGATGACCGATGGACAGGACTCGGAAGGGATTGATTATCGCGGCCTGTACTCCCAGGCCCAGCAATACGGCATTACCATCAGCACCGTCGGCCTGGGCGAGGATGTCAATACGACACTCCTGGCTGAAATGGCTAAACAGGGCGGAGGCCGCTATACTTTCGCGAACGACCCGACCAACTTACCCAAGATTTTTGCCAAAGAAGCCCACCTGGCGGCCCGCTCCTATATTATCGAAGAAAACTTTACACCGGCAGTAGCCGACCCTAGTCCCATTTTGCAGGGTATTACCGGAACACCCGAATTGAAGGGTTACGTGGCGACCAGGGCTAAAGGCACTGCTACCCAGGCTCTTGTCACCAAACGCAACGAACCCCTCCTGGTGACATGGCAATACGGCCTGGGCCGGGTGGCGGCCTGGACCAGTGATGCCAAAGGCCGTTGGGCCACCAACTGGTTGAGCTGGCAGGATTTCCCCAAGTTCTGGAGCCAGACGGTTCGTTGGACTGTGGCCGAAAACGAGGCGGGTGGTCTGCAAGTCCAGACTAAAACGGTGGGCAACCGGATTTATGTCACGGCAGATGCAATCAGCCCCAGCAGCCAGTACTTGAACGGGCTGAATGTCAAGGCCAAAGTGGTCGCTTCTTCGCTGAACTCGCAGGAAGATGTTACCCTGACCCAGACTGCCCCCGGCCATTACGAAGGCTATTTCACGCCCAAGAATACTGGCTCGTTTATTGTGAACGTCCAGGGTGAGGGCAGTACCGGCACAGCCACCAGTGGAACCACCGACCAGAAAGTCAACCTGACCCAGACTGTCGGCGCGGTAGCGGCTTACTCCCCGGAATACAAGCAGCTAGGCAGCAACGATGCCCTCCTGAAAGATATTGCCGGGCTGACCGGCGGCCAGGTTTTGACCGACCCGGCCCAGGCTTTTCGGGATGACCTCCGCAATACGACTCATCAGCAAGAACTGTGGCCCTGGCTGTTACTGCTGGCGATTTTACTTTTCCCGCTGGATATTGCCGCCCGCCGTATCCGCCTATCGCCTAAAGACCTTTTCAAGGGGTTTCGGGGCAATCCGCCCGA
This sequence comes from Chloroflexota bacterium, assembly GCA_043727245.1. Lineage (GTDB taxonomy): Bacteria > Chloroflexota > Chloroflexia > Chloroheliales > Chloroheliaceae > 54-19. The sequence continues at coordinate 9,768 of JAYSYV010000537.1, forward strand.
CCGTTTAGTACCTGTCGGAGCAGTTGGTAATGCTGGCGGTAGCGGTGGAAATACGCCCGGCAGCCCGGTAAATCGCCTGTTCGAGGCCAAGCAGCGCGTCAGTAACCGCCATAATTTTGTCTCTATGAATACGGAGCAAAGCCCGCCAGTGGGGTCAAATCCGACCAGGCAGACTACTGATTTTGCAGGCCATTACCAGCCGAGCGCCGCCGAACAGGCCGCTGTAGCAACCTGGAATACTTTAAATTCAAAGGGGAATAGTAAAGCGCCGGGTAAGTCTGTAACAAACCAGGGGAAAGCTCCGGCTGAAACCACTGTTCAGGCCAAATCCGGTAGTGTTCAGGTTCCAAAATCTGGTGAAGGCAGTGCAGGAAATTCTTACACCGGCCTGTTAGGAAAGTTTAACCGGGCCGGGTCGCAACCTGATAATACCACCGCCCCAAAAGGAAAAAGCAACCCGGCTCCAGCCAAACCGGTCGTGGTTCCCCCTCCTCCAAAGATGCAGCACACCGAAACCCCGGATGATGTTACCGACCGTTTGCTCAAAGCCAAGCAGCGGGCCAGAGATAAAAACCAGTAATTCATTTTTAGCCTTTGAGGCAAGTTCGGGGAAAATACCCGAACTTGCCTCTTTTCTATTGACGGGTAGTAACCGGGCTGCTATAATATTCTTGATTGAACGGTCATTCAATTTGAGGATTTATGCCAAAAGTAATAGATAAACGGACTGCTATCCTGAATAACGCGCTGGATTTGCTGGTAGAAAACGGCTTTCACAATACACCCATGTCTTCGATTTCCAAAGAAGCCGGGGTGAGCGCCGGGATTATTTACCATTACTTTGACAGCAAAGAAGCCCTTATTCTGGAGCTTTACCGGGAAATCAAAACTAAATTTATGGCGCTTCTGTTCGCCGGAGAACCCCATAAACTGGAAAGCATCGAAGCTATGGCCCAAATCTGGCTGAACGCTTACCATTTCTATGTTTCCCACCCCAAAGAAACTTTGTTTCTGGAGCAGTTTGAGAACTCGCCTTATGCCAAAATGTGTGTTCATGAATTTGAAGATAAATTCAAACCCATTTTGGAGTGGATAGAAGTTCAAATGAATAACGGGAAAATATTAAATTTACCTTTTGATGTTTTAAATGACCTGACCTTTGGAGTAGCCCTGGCTTTAGCCAAAAAACAAATCGCCGGGACGGTCCAGGTGGACGATGCATTGCTCAACCAGGTGGTTAAAGCCGTCCAGCGCAGCATACAACCGGAATAATCTTTAACTTTTAAAACGTTTTGAATGAATGTTCAATCTAAACAGGTAATTATGCCCCTGTTGATTGAACAAGTAGGAACTAAAGGCCCATAAATTGCCTGTTAGTTCAAAGTAAATTAGAAAGGAAGAACCAAAATGGCTCAACCAAAATGGACTGCTAACGATATGCCCGACCAGACCGGCAAAGTAGCAATTGTCACGGGTGCTAACAGTGGATTAGGCTTTGAAACTGTGCGAGGGCTGGCCCGCAAAAATGCCCAGGTTGTGATGGCCTGTCGCGACCTTAAAAAAGGGGGAGCTGCCTTGCAGAAAATCCGTCAAGAATTCCCTGCTGCCAAAATAGAACTCATCCAGCTCGATTTAGCCGACCTGGACTCGGTTCACAGCTTTGTGGATACTTTCAAGCAGCGTTACGACTGGCTGAATATTCTTTGCAACAACGCCGGGATAATGGCAATCCCCTTGCGCAAAACCAAACAGGGCTTTGAAATGCAGTTCGGAACCAATCACCTGGGCCATTTTGCTCTGACCGGGCTGCTCATGCCGGTTATCCTGACAACCTCCGGTCAGCCCCGGATTGTCACCACCAGCAGCGGCTTGCACCGGTTAGGCGACCTGAATTTTGCCGACCTCCAATGGGAGCAGGGTTATGGGCCGCAAAAAGCTTATGGCAGGAGCAAGCTTGCAAATCTGCTGTTTACCTATGAATTACAGCGCCGGTTAAACGCAGCGGGCGATAACGTCCTCAGCCTGGCATCTCATCCCGGCTTTGCCGCCACTAACTTGCAGACCGCCGGGGCGATTATGGAAGGTAAGGCTTTTAGTGAGAAGATGAGTCTTCTTATGAACCGGTTATTTGCCCAGAGCGCAGAAATGGGAGCTTTACCGACCCTGTACGCGGCCACCGCGCCCGGTTTGCAGGGCGGAGAATTCACCGGACCGAGCGGATTTATGGAAATGCGGGGCTATCCGAAAGTGGTTGACTCGAATAAAAAGTCGCATGACGAGGAAGTAGCAAGGAAGCTCTGGGCCGTTTCCGAGGAGTTAACCGGTGTAACTTTCAGCAAAAGCCTGGTCCAACGTTAGACCTTTTGTATATTTGTTTCAATTTACTTGAACGGGGCTAAGTTAAACCAGATTCACATGGCCGAATCGCCAGTTGCAGAATTGTAACTGGCTTTTTACATTTCCTTCTTATATTTTTAAGGAATTTCACACTGACTCAAGCTGTAAAACTTATAAGTTAATCTAAATTTACCTGTTTGTTTGACAAACTGATTTCCCTGTCGTAGAACGTAAAACGTTGAACGTAATATTGGTTAAGATTCAGTCCCCATATTTTAGAATATGACGGTAGCCAGCGGCACGTTCAACATTTCACGTTTTACATTATTTTAAGCTTATAGTGCTTGTAAATGCCGAGTCTATGGTCTATAATACCACCGAAAATTAAGCTGAAAGAAAAGCGACGGAGGAAGACTGTTTCTTCCCCAAAATTATTTAAAAGCCTGTGATAAGGCTATCCCCGACCGTTAGCGGTCAGAGTAAGAAATTAATTATGAAGCAGTATCATATTTGGACTATAGGTTGCCAGATGAACCACGCGGATAGTATCCGTATTGGTTCGGCTCTGGAACAGACCGGCTACTCTTTTACCGAGCAGATAGACAATGCCGATTTAATTATCCTGAATACTTGCAGCGTTCGCCAGCGGGCCGAAGATAGCGCCCAGGGCAAGATGGGGTCGCTGGTTGCGCTTAAAAAGAAGAACAAAGACCTCGTAGTAGCCGTTACGGGCTGTATGGTTCCGCCCCAGGAAGAAGGTAAGCGCCCACTTTACAAACGCTTCCCGATGGTTGACCTTTTCTTTGACACCCTTGACCCCCAGAGCCTGATTGAAATACTGCCTGAACAGGGTTGCGCTCCCGAAATCGAACCGGAGTTGCCCACTGGTGCGGCCCGCCTGACCATCCAGAACAAAATCGGGGTGACGGCTTTCGTATCGGTCATTTACGGCTGTAACTATACCTGTTCGTATTGTATCGTTCCGCTGCGCCGGGGCAAAGAGAAAAGCCGCCCTATCGAAGAAATCGTCAGCGAGATAAAGGGTTATGTGAAGCGGGGCGTTCGCGAAGTAACGCTGCTGGGCCAGACGATTGACGCTTACGGCCACGACCTGCCGGGACGGCCCGACCTGGCCGATTTGTTCTACGCTGTAAACGAGATTGAAGGGCTGTGGCGGATTCGCTTCCTGACCAGTCATCCCAAGATGATGAGCTACAAAATGATTAAAGCGGTCGCGGATTTGCCTAAAGTTTGCGAATACTTTAACCTGCCAGTCCAGGCCGGGGATAATGCTATCCTCAAGGCCATGAAGCGGCCCTATACGGTGGAGTTTTACGAGAAATTGGCCGCAACTGTCCGGGAAACCGTGCCGGGCACGGCCCTTTCGACCGATATTATCGTGGGCTTTCCCGGCGAAACCGACGAGCAGTTCCAGCATACCTACGAACTGCTGCAACGGGTTCACTTCAACGAGGTTCACGTAGCGGCTTATTCCCCCCGGCCTGGCACACTGGCCGGCAACTATGAAGATAGCGTGCCGCTGGAAGTCAAACGGGAGCGCTTGCAAGCGGTCGAACGGCTGCAAGAAGGAATTGCCCGCAGCTACAGCCAGGCATTCCTGGGAATGGATGTGGAAATCCTGGTGGAAAGTCGCGAAAAAGGCAAGTGGAAAGGCCGTAGCCGGAACAATAAAATCGTATTTTTCGACAATCCGGTCGGCACAGAATATGACGGCCTGGATTGGACCGGTAAGTTGGTAGATATTACGATTGAAACTGTCGGACCCTGGTCGCTGGTTGGCCGGGTGGCCGGGACAGCTTCAGTCCGCAAGGGCCGGTTACTGCCGGTTTTCAATGCCGAGAGCGAAATTGTATGTGAGGTGGAATTACCACTTTCTGGTGTGAGTAAGTAGTAGGAACAAGCCTTAATTAGCAGAGGTTGGAGAGGAAAGCTTTGACGCAATATCAACCTGATGAGAAAAACCGGATAAAGCGGCAGAAGTCGGATGGAGCAGTCCGGTTCGCCAAAGAAGGGCGCTGGGAAGAAGCAGTCCAGATTAACCGCGAGTTATTGGGGCTTTTCCCGGATGACTCTGAGACTCTTAACCGGCTGGGTAAAGCTTACCTGGAATTAAAACGCTACGGCGAAGCCAAAGCCGCCTATGAACAGGCCGTTAAGACCGATGCCAGTAACGGGATTGCCAGGAAGAATTTGCAAAGACTGGCCCAATATAAAGCGGTCGCGGAAGCCATTACGCCTGTTAGCGAGTCCGATAGCGTAATATCCACGCTCGGCCTCAGTACGTCCCCAACTACCCGTGAGAAAGTTGTGCCGGGCATATTTATCGAGGAAACCGGCAAAACTGGCACGACTACTCTAATTAATGTCGCGCCTGCCAGTATATTATCTAAACTGACCGCCGGAGATGCCGTCCAACTGGTAATTGACCCGAAAACCCAGGTGCTGCAAATCAAAAACCAGGAAGGGGAAGTCCTGGGTCAGGTAGAGCCACGGCTGGCCTTGCGCCTGATCCGGCTCCTTGAGGCCGGTAATCGCTACAATGCCGCTGTAACCAGTGTCAGCGAACGCGATCTCAAGCTTATTATACGGGAAACCTACCAGCATCCCAGTATGCGCGGTCGGCTTTCCTTTCCACCCAAAAGTTCCGCCGCTGGCTACCGGCCTTACACCAGGGACAGTGTCTTGCGGTACGGCCTGGACGATGAGGAGGAAGGGGCGGACCCGGATAATGACGATGATGATGATGGCGATGCGGGCGAGGAAGAGACCGACACCACCGAGGAATTTACCGAAGATTCGGACCAGGATGACATTTAAGTTTGCCTGCAACCAAGTTTAGTGGGGAACGTAAAAAGCAGTGGTTTGCCACTGCTTTTTGCTTTTAAAGGCGAAATGATTCTTTAGCGACCGATTAGAATGGTCAGCACTACCAGGACCGCAACCATTAAGATTGTCAGGAGCAGCACCGTCAAGAGGTCAGTCCGAATATAGGCGTATTCTTCCTCACGACTGATGGCCGGAGCGCGGTTAACTACCGTAGAAGCCCGGCGAGCAACAGTCCGGCGGAGGGGGGTAGCTGGTCGGATGGAGTTCGAGCCGTTAACGGGTAGGCTGGAACGGGTTTCAGAAAGTGGGCGGGTTGCGGTCGTTACCGCGTTACCATTACCATTAAGGGCGGAAACCGGCTCCGGCATCGCCTCAAATACAGCATCCATTTGACCCAGTTCTTCGCTGGCGGGGGCTTGCGCGGCCAGGCGGCTATTGCCTATATCCATTAAGGGCCGGGCGGTGTTTTTGCGTTCGCCGGGCAGACTGGTTCGCTGGGCCTGTAGCGCACGAGCCGACCGGCCCGTCTTCTTGGGCATAAAATACTACTCCTCTTTCCTCGTCTCCTGATGAAGCTACGAAATTTAATAGGCAAACAAGCTGAATGATAAAAGATTCCTTAACAGTGTAATTATACTGGTTTTAGGTTTAATTCGCAACCGGGTTTAAGGCCAGGTAGTCAGTAGCCACAAGTCAGTTTACTTCTTATTTAGCCAGCTTCATCAAACGATAGCCCAGGCTGCGCTCGGTCAGTAAAAACCGGGGATGCTCCGGTTCTTCTTCCAGCTTCTTACGCAAGCGGCTGAGATAAGTCTTGAGATAGTCCAATTGGTCGCGGTACTCCGGTCCCCACACTTTATCAAGCAGCGTTTCAAAAGGAACCACCCGCCCGGCATTGCGAGCCAGCAGGAACAGCAGTTTGTATTCGGTCGGTGTCATTTTAACGACCTTATCGGCTTTTGTCACCTCACGGTTTTCAAAATTAATCGTAATATTGCCGGTTACGAAGGATGGGGTGGCGTTGACCGGGGCGGGCATCTGGGTCCGCCGCAAAACTGCCCTGATTCGGGCAAAAAGCTCCATATGCGAAAATGGTTTGGTCAGGTAATCATCGGCCCCCAGTTCCAGACCCTTAACCTTGTCCAATTCGTCACCCCGTGCCGTCAGCATGATTACCGGCACATCGCTGGACTGGCGAATTTCCTTCAGGACGCTAAAGCCATCTTTATAAGGCATCATAACATCCAGCAAAACTACATCCGGGATATGGTCGTAGAAAGCGGTCAAGCCTTTCTCACCATCAGCCGCAGTGATAATTTCGACATCCTGCCACTGTAATTGAAAGCCGATGGAAATTGCTTCAACAATATTTTTGTCGTCATCTACAACTAGAATTTTCATTTTAATTCCTGTTAAAAATTGCTACTTACTTAGCTATTGTCCTCTGATT
>JAYSYV010000538.1:0-1703 GCA_043727245.1 Chloroflexota bacterium
CCAGCGCCAGATTCGGGCCTTACCTTTTTACGCCCTGTTAGATTTCAAGCCCAACCTGACCGGGCCGCAAGCCGGACAAATTGAATTTATGCTGGAAGAAGCCGGGCTGCTGGACGGCCTGGTGGTTCACCGGCAAGATTACCAGACGGCCCAGGAAATTCTGGCCGCAAACAACCTGAGCGATGCTTTTCTGAGGCCGCTCGAAAATAGCTCTGAAAGCTCTAATTTAACCGGTTGGCTGGTTTACGCGGCTCCCCGGAATAACGCGACCGGCCATCAGGCCGACTGGCAAAGTACGGTCGAAGAACTGCTAAAGGCTTTGCCGGTAGACCTACCCAATGAGGAAACGGCCCTCCACTGGCAGCATGGTTTACTGACGGGCCGGTCGGTGCCAAGCCAGGCTCCCGGTTTTATTGGCCTGGCAAACCGGGAACGGCTGCGCCAGGAGGAACTGGCCGGGCTGGAAAAGCGTCTGAACCACGCCCAGACCGAACTAATTAACCTTGAAAATCAGGTGCGCCAGAACCGCCAGCGGCAGCAAGCCCTGGCCCAGGAGCAAACCCGCCTGGACCAGCTTTACCGGGCCGAAGCGGTTGTGTCCGCCGAAACCGACCACGACCGCATTGAAACCGAACGCCAAAAATCGGAGCGCGGTCTGAGCGAAGCCCAGAACCAGGAGCGCGAAGCTCGCCAGCAGTTAAATAGCGTCACTACCCGTATTTTGCAGGCAAGCGCTGATATTCCAGGAGCCGCCAGCGACCAGCGCCATGTTCGGGCGCTCCTGGAAGCCACCCGGCGTTTGAAGAATGAAGCGGCCCGGTTGCAGCAAAGCCTGGGCGGAGCTACCGACCGCTGGCACGAACACCGTGAAAATCAAAGCAGCCTGGAAGCAGCTAGCGCCACGGTCCAGCTTGCCGCCAGTTTACACGCAGAGAGCCAGGCCCGCGCTACTCGCAGCGAGTCCGAACTGGCCGAACTTGAAAAACTGCTGGAAACATCCGATTTGCAGGCCCAGGTCGAACGGCTGGCCTACCTGCGAGAGCGGCGCAAGGGGCTGCCCCAGGAGTTGCAAAAAGCGGCCCTCGAACGCGGCAAAGCCGAAGAACGCTTGCACGGTCTGCTCGAAACGCTGGAACAGGCGTTGCAAAATCTGGCCGAAGCCCGCCAGAAACGCCAGGTCGCCCAGACTACTTTCGCCCTCAAGCTGGCTTTTTACCCGGCGGCGGCTCTTATAGAGGCCCGCACCCTGGCCGGAAAAGATGACGCTCTCAAAGCGGCCAACACTTTACTTAAAGGAGAAGAAAATAGCCTGCCGGACGAAGAAACACTTGAATCCGCTTATGACCAGGCCTCGCGGCAATTGCTGGCCGAGTTTACCCGGCAGCGTTCCTTTTTAGTAGATTACGGCCCTGATTTGGATGATGAAACCCGGATAGTCTTCCTGGCCGAAGACCACATAGAGATACCGGCCCTGCTTAACTTGCTGGCAAACCGGATTGAGCTGCAAAGAACTTTACTCGTCAGGGAAGAAACCAGCCTCTTTGAAGATTTTCTACTCCAGGAAATGGCCGAAGCCATTCGTTCTCATATTATCCAGGCTAGTGACTGGCTGGATAATATCAACCGGGTATTAAACAATTTACCGATGGTCGGCGAACGCTACTCGTTAGACTGGAAACCACTGGATGCCAGCGAAATTGCCG
>JAYSYV010000539.1:0-5416 GCA_043727245.1 Chloroflexota bacterium
CATCGGTATTGGTTGTTTGATCATAATAACCAAATTTTGCCAGATGAACGCTTTTATTTCAACTCTTCCTGTTTTTCACCATTTAATGGGGTGCTACCAATTGGACACACTATGCTTAATAACCTGGCAATATAAAAAGCCTGACCCCATATTTATGAGTTCAGGCTTTTTATTAGATAAAGTTACTTCTGACAATCTAAGGTAAGATTTTTAATTTATTCCAAAAAGACATTGACTAAAGTTAATATTCAGGCTAAAATATTACAAGATTTACTTACAGGCAACTTTCATTATTTCCCATTATTACCCTAATTTTGGGATTAAGTTGCTTTTAATTTCCACTTCATAACAGGCAAAGAGTGTGCTATTAAAGGTTGATAACCGAAGTAATTTGCTCCTTGTCCCTTGAAGGTTTGAACCACAATCCTATCTAATCTATCAATTTAATCTTCCTTACAGCAATATCCGAAATAATTGAGCCATCTTTACAACAGGTTTCTGGCTGAAAGCGGCTCATTACGTAAGCACATCTCTGTAATAGGAGCTTTACTATGGAGGTATCATGACCCAAACTTTACCTCGGCGCATCACTGCCGGTTTGTGGTTGTCCTTGCTAGTGACAGGACTTTTGCTGGCAAATCTGGCCGTAGCCCAACCGGTCCGAGCGGCCAATTTTAACGTCGGGACTTATACCGAGTTAGTAAATGCTATCAACCAGACTAATACCCTGGCCGGTGACGATACTATTACTCTAACAGCCAACATTACCTTAACTGGCCTATTACCTGATCTTACAACTAATATCAACATCCTGGGCAACAACCATTCTATTGATGGCACAAACACTTACCAGATTTTTCGTGTAACCGGTGGTGGGTTAAATATCACCAACTTGACTTTTATCAACGGCAATGCCGGTGTCACCAGTATTAATTCGGGCGGGGCTATTTACAACACTGGTGCAAATCTCACTATCACCAATTCGACTTTTTCCTCCAACCAGGCTTCTTCAAACAGTACTATCGTTGGGGGTATTGCTCGGGGTGGGGCCATTTTTATCAACTCTGGAAGCGTCATAATAGCTAATTCGACATTTTCCTCTAACCGGGTTTCTGCGACTGCGGAGCTTGCAGGCATCAGTCAGGGCGGGGCTATTTTTAACAATGTGGGCGAACTGACAATAACCAATTCGACATTTTTCAATAACAGCTCTTCTGCTGATAGTACCGGTGGTATAGGTCTTGGCGGACCTTCTCAGGGTGGAGCTATTTATAATGTTGGAACCCTGATGATAAGCAACTCAACTTTTTTCTCTAACAAGACTTCTGCCGCTGGTTCTACTGCTAATGGTCCCAGCCAGGGCGGGGCTATTTACTTCCTCGGTGTAACTCTAAACCTGAAAAATAGTATCGTAGCTAACTCAACCGGCGGTAATAATTGCTTTGGATCGATAACCGACCAGGGAGGAAACTTGCAATTCCCCGGTAATTCCTGCGGGGCGACCATCCCGGTCGTTGACCCTTTGCTGGACCTGGCCGGTCTCCAAAATAATGGCGGCCCTACTCAGACCGTTGCCCTGCAAGTGGGAAGCCAGGCCATTGACCAGATAGCTCTGGCGAATTGTCCTCCGACCGACCAGCGTGGCGTAGCTCGCAAGAACCTGTGCGACATAGGGGCTTATGAGTTCAACCCAATCGTAGTTGTACCGGGTATGCAAGCAACGGCGGACCTGGTTGGACAGTTGCGCCAGACCCCCGACCGGGTAGCTGCCAACGATGCCGAAAACCTTATTCGCTACACCTTTACAGTCAAGAATATCGGACTGGGTCAGGCCAACTCGGTCAGCCTGACGCTGCCGATTGACCCTCAACTGGTTATTGGCTTTACCGAGTTTGATAACCCGCAGGTCTGGGTCAGCAGTCTAACTACCTCCTCGGTCGTGGTAAATTTACCAGCCCTGTCTAACAACGCGGTTGTGAGCGGAACTATCATCTTACGGCCCAATACCTCGCCGGTCCCTGCTGTTGGCAGCAGTGTTTCTAGCCGCTATACCCTAAATTGGACAAACCAAATCGGGGATAATAAGCAGGTGTGGAGTAACGGGGTCAGTTTCAGCTTTGGGGCGGCGGGCAGCAACCTTGATGTATCCGGCGGAACGATTCAACTTATGAGTGCTGACGCTCCAAATGGCTCCAAAATAGTCTATCATTCCAACTTCTGGATACCAAATGAGGCTGTAACCACCTGGCTGACTCTACCGGACGGAACGAGCGTAGCCCTGTCACAGGGCAATGTCAACGACAAAGGCGAGTTCAGGGTTGAGGTAGATTCCAGCGGCCTTGCGACAGGCATTTACGTAGTGGCGGCTTACGGACAGCGCAGCCAGGTATATGGCAGCGGTATCCTGGAAATGACCAGTTCAGGCAACAGCCAGGCTAAACTTGCTACAAAACTGGGCCAGAAGGCGTTAGGAGCGAAATTGGTGCTGACAACTTATTCCACTACAAAATAAAGACGGGTTGGATAAGTTCAAAATACTTTAACTCAAAAAAGCCTGACCAATAAATGTGAGGTCAGGCTTTTTTTAACGAGCTAATTCTACTTCTGGCGGGCCAGCGATTGGTCAGCGATTTCCAACAAGCGGTCGCGAGATTCACTGGCAGGTATTTCCTCCAACAGTTCCTTTGCTCGCAGGATAAAGTCTTTGGCTTCAGCGTAAGCCAAATCAAAAGCGCCGCTGGACCGGATAAGCTCCACTGCTTTCATGACTTCGGCATCGTCAGCGTCCTTGTTCTCGATCAAGCCTTTTATAAAGTCGGTGTCTTCCTGGCTGGCCTTCTCAAAGAAATACATAGTAGGAAGCGTCACAATTCCCTGGCGCAGGTCGCCACCGGTGGCTTTACCGGTAATTTCGCTTGGCTCGAAATCAATAAGGTCATCTATAATCTGGAAGCCCATACCCAACAGATGACCGAACCGGCGCAACCGCTGGACCAGTTCTTCGTCCGCCCCGCCCATAATCGCGCCCAGTTCACACCCGGTAGCGAATAGTACGGCGGTCTTGGAGAAAATTCGCTTGTAGTATTCCTCTTTGGATTGGTTCCACTGGTGAGTGGAGAAAATCTGGGTCAATTCGCCGTCACAGATGGTCGCCAGACATTCAGCGAAAATCTGAACCACTTTAGGGTTGCCGGGACGAGTAATCAGGATAGCCGACTGAGCAAAGAGATAATCACCAACCAGGATAACCGTACCGCCGCTGAGGGAAGAATTAAGGGTCTTCATGCCCCGCCGCATCAAGGCTTCGTCAATGGTATCGTCATGGACCAGGGTCGCGGTATGCAGCATTTCGACCGCCGCCGCTACCTGGAAAAGTTTCAAAGCCTCAATGTCGTCAACTTTGCCTGGTACTCTGGCCGCCAGAAGGGCCAGGGTGGGGCGCAACCGCTTGCCGCCAGCCGCAATGATTCCTTTTAGCAAGCCATTCAGCAGTGGATAATTCAGGTTGGCGGCTTCATTCAATAACTTGCTAACCTGCTCCAACTCAGCTTCTACCGTACTAAGCTGGGGTTGCGCCAGGGGAGTTGTGGCGTTAACTGTATTGAGTGTTTGTAAGGAATTCATTTTCCCACCATTTCTAATTGAATTAAATTCTAGTGCCATGTGGTTCCTGATTGGCCTGCTGCCGCTCCAACTCGTCAAGGTCACTTATATCATCAGCGTATTCATCCGTGGAGCGAGCCATCCGACTGGCGCTGCCAAAATCCACCGCTCCCCCTTGCACCATCATGTCGAGCAAACTATCCCCGAACTTAAACAACCGCCGCAGCACCTCCATACGTTCCAGGTAGAACTGGGCCGTCACGGCTTCTTGACCGCTGGCGTTTTTGCTGGCTTGTTCCAGCCTTGCCACGCTTTGATTTAGTGAAGAAATTATTTGTTGAGACTCTTTGCGTTCGCGTTCTTGCAGAATACCGCTGATCGCTTTCCAGATGTCCGCCTCGGCTTCATAATAATTCTTGCGGTCGGCCCACTTGTAGATTTGCTGGACCAGACCCCAGCGTTCCAAAGCCCGAATATTGATCGAGACATTGCCCTTGCTGCTTTCGAGTTTCTTAACCATATCATCGAGGGTAAGCGGTTCGGGACTGAGAAAAAGCACGGCGTAAAGCTGACCCATCAACCGGTTAAATCCAAAGAAATCGGCCACCCGACCCAGGTTGTTAATGAAGTCTTTGGAAACTTCTTCCATCTGAGCCTGTAAGGAAACCTCTTCCGGGGCTTCACGTCGTTGGCGATATAATTTACTGTCCATCATGGTAGTTTTCCCTTGACTTGCACTGTCATTCTACTAGAAGGTTGAGGAAAATTCACTTCGTTCAAAAAATTCTAAACGTTCTAATCAGTAGTTTAGCACTTTGTGAAATATCTGTCAATATTAACTTGTACCTAAAATATAGCAATAAACAGGGTCAAAAAAAGTAACTTTTTTGCGGACAAATCGTATTATTTATGCAGGGTCAATCTCTGGCTACTTAGATTACTATTCTTCAAACCAGGAATATACTTTTCATTAAGTTATTCAACAGTTTGAACGGGCTGCATTAGAGTTGTGTTGTAGTTTCGGGCCTGTAGAAATTATGGTTGGTGTTTTGGAATGGGGTTTGCTATAATTAGTTAGTTACTTTTAAAGAATCGATTTAGTAATATCGGCTCTTTCTATACTTTTGATCGACACTCCCAGCTTAGCATTTACCCGGCTTGCTATTGGAAGTGATCTGGAGGTTATTTATGGGTGATAACAAGTGGCTAAAGAACAGTTTCGTCTACCTTATTGTAATGGTAGCCGTATTATTACTGTTCTTCACCATCCTGGGAGGAAAATCGGGCGACTCAAATAGCACGATTCCAATTAGTAAAGTATTGCGAGATGCCTCGGCTGTCCCATCTCAAATTAAAGACATTATTTTAACAAACGACAGCGATGTTGTTAATGTAATATATAATGACGGCTCGAAAAAGATTTCCCGGCGAGAGGCGGCCACTACCGACTTTACTACCCAACTTAGAAATGCCGGGTATGATTTTTCTAAAGGGGCCGTTGATATTAAGGTTAACGAATCGTCCCAGTTCGGTGGCTTTCTTAACATTTTGACTTTCTTGCTACCGACCTTGTTATTCATCGGTGTACTAGTATTTATGATGCGGCAAGCCCAGGGCAGTAATAATCAGGCTCTTAGTTTCGGCAAGAGCCGCGCCCGTATGTTCATGGGTAATAAAACAACCGTTACCTTCAACGATGTTGCCGGGGTAGAAGAATCGAAGCAGGAACTGGCCGAAGTGGTCGAGTTCTTAAAATATCCTGACAAATTCGCGGCTCTGGGGGCGCGTATTCCCAAAGGCGTGCTGCTGATTG
>JAYSYV010000540.1:0-1700 GCA_043727245.1 Chloroflexota bacterium
CTGGGCGACCCGGCCTATGACGTGGCCGCAAGTGTTTTACCCTACTATAAGGGTAAGGTTGATGAAACTTTCAAACAGCGCCAGTCTTTCTATAGAAGATTAGCCCCATTTTTCGCTATAACTTTTGGCCTGGACTATACCGATTCGGCCCTGGTAGAATATGGATTAAGTATTCTTAACCAGGGCGACCTTACCCAACCTCAAATTTAAGCCTTTATTTCAACTGCTCCTTCCACTTTTTTGCCTTAAAACTTCCCAAACATTCCTAACCGCCGCTTTTCCTGGCATTTCGTGTATTAACTACTACTATTTGTCTTAGTTTTGCTGACAATTGGATTATCAAGGCAGGCGCTTGTCTTAGTTTTGAAATTACAGGTAGGCAAGTGTCTCACTTCTGTATTGTTATTGTCCCTTCTAAGTTATACCCGTTGGCTCTACAATCAAGGTGTCAGAAACAAACGCCGGGAAACAAAAAAAGCCGGTACAGCAGCAAAAAGAAATTAAAAATAAGCAGTACCGGGAAAAAACCCGGCAGAAAAGGAAAACTAAAATGAGCGGTGGCAGCATAATTCTCGAACCTAAACAAATGTTCCAGACCCTGAGCGAAATGGAAAAAGCAACTCAAGACCTTCTCAAGCTAATCCAGGACGTTTCGGCGGTCCTCGAAGCGGCCTCTATCCTGACCTTTGCTATCGGTTTCGGAGCCTTAATCAAAGCGGCAGAAGCGGCCATCAATCAGGTCGGCAACGCGGTAGTGGCGGCTAACAATGCTTTCAATACGGCCTGCAAGGATGTGGTCAACCAGTTGGTAGAGCATTTCGCCTCCGAAGGAGCCAAAAGCGATTATGGTTCGCCCGCCTACATCGAAATCACTATCAAAATTAACGTAGCCGACCGCGCTCAGATTTATCCCCCGGCCATCCGGGCTTTAATGAGCGACCACAAGCAGACGAACCAGCAGATTGGCAACAAAACCAATGATATGCGCGACATCTATCGCCAGACCTCGAACTTCTGGGTGGGCGAGTCGGCTGAGAAGACTCGCAGTTCCTTCGAGAGCCGGATTGTACCCCGCTTTGAGGATATGCTGGATGTCTTGAACAAGATTGTTGAACTGGGCTTTGACTGGGTTGAAGATGCCGTCAAGTTTGAAGCGGCCCTCGGAGTTTAATCAGCGCCTATAAAACATAAAAGAGGAAGGCCGGGAAATTATCTCGGCCTTCCTCTTTTTGTAATTCAATATTCTAAAACTCCAGGTTATACGCTTAACGCCTCTTGTTTACTTGAATTGCGCCCGCAGTTGTTCCCGGAAATGTCGGTCGGCCTGGGCCTGGGGCCGGTTGGTTTCAAATATCTGGTTCAGTTGGCCCGCCACGGCTAATAGGGTCGCCAATTCTGTGGAGACAAATTCCTCATGGGCGGCTTGTTCGGCATCGCTCAGGCTAACCGGCTGCGTTAGAGGTTCGGATTGAGTGGGATTCTGGAAGAAGTTTTGATTTAATTGCTGGTAAGGCTGAGTCCTCTGCAAGCGGTCCAAAGCTCGCGCCAACCGCCGGGTAACTTCCGGGTCAAGGTCAGTTAACCGTTCGATCTTTTCGAGCGTCATAAGCTGTTCGGAACTCAGGCTCTGCCGGAAATGTGGGTCTATGTTCAAACTAAAATTCATCTGGTCGGACATTTATTACACCCCTCTGTGCGTG
>JAYSYV010000541.1:0-5411 GCA_043727245.1 Chloroflexota bacterium
CCCACGTTGTCGCCTACCAGGTCGGCAATTACGGCTGGGTTACGCGGATCGTCTTCGGGGATACCGGCTTCGACTTTTCCCACAAGGTCTGCGCCCACGTCAGCCGCTTTAGTATAGATACCGCCGCCAAGCTGGGCAAACAGGGCCACAAAGCTGGCTCCAAAGCCAAAACCAACGATACTGGCGATGACATTGCTTACCGTTTGAGCGTTAGGGTTGGTAGCGGTCAATTCGAGGCCACCGTAGGCCAGGAAGATAGTAGTCAGGCCCAGCAAGCTCAGGGCGACTACCAGGAAGCCCGATACCGCGCCGCCCCGCAAAGAGGTCTGGAGGGCCGATGCCAGACTCCGGCGAGCCGCCGCCGCCGTCCGCAGGTTCGCCTGGATAGCTATAAACATTCCGATAAACCCGGAAAGGGCGGAACAAATCGCCCCGGCCAGAAAGGCGATGGAAGTTTTGATACCCAGTTCCGGGCCGTTGATTGTAATAGTGCTTTTAATACTCTGAGGTAGAAAACTGAGCAGTACTCCAAGCAGGATGGCCGTAACGATAGCTAACATGGCAATGGTCGTGTACTGGCGGCGCATGAAGGCCATAGCGCCCAGGTAAATTTTTCGAGCAATACTCTGCATTTCCGGTGTCCCGGTATCCATAGCAAGAACCTGGCGAGCCAGGAAAAGCGAGAACAAGACACCGATTAGGCCGGCTCCATAGATTACTCCGAGCCATGCACCAACCATAAGGTTCCTCCTATTTATGTCAGTTAGATTCGTCTAGCAATTTTGCAAAATAAACATTGACCAGCAAAAGCGCCGGTGGCCGGTTTATGAATCGGTTAAAGTAAAAATTAAGTGGTGCAAGAGGCTGATGCGAGTGATGGAAGAAAGTCCAGGAATTGAACTAACTGATCCTTCCGTGATGCCTCCGAAGTGAGGTCTCTCTAGCCCTACCAGTAGGCGTGGCAGGATTATGTGCAGCCTCGCACAAACTTGTGCCGATTTTAACACAGCCGTAACTGACTGTAAAGTTTATTGAAGCCGAAGAAACGATTGATTAAATCTATCAACAAAGGGGGTTTAGCTAATAGAACGCAGCAGTTTTTCGCGCTCACTCAGGCTCTTGCCGCGCAGGTCGGCCACCCCTTTTTCCGTAACAATTAGCTGGGCCAGGTGGCGCGGAGTCGTAACGGTGGCTCCTGCCGCCAGTTTTGGCACAATCCGGGCTTTTCCGGCAGGCGTGGCGCTGGGCAGAGCGATAATTGAGAGTGAGTTTTCGCCATACCAGGCTCCGGTCACGTAGTCCAGTTGCCCGCCAACCCCGGCTAATTGCCAGTCGCCAATGGTTTCGGCGTTGACCTGGCCCCAGTAATCCACTTCCAGGGCCGAGTTCACCGACACAAAATTGGGCAGTTGGGCAATACGGGCCGGATGATTGCAGCGGTCAATCCCCCGGAGTTTGATTAGCGGGTTGCGGTCGGCAAAATCAAACAGGCGGCGCGTCCCGATTAACAGGGCCGATACCGACTGGCCGAAATCGAAAGGTTTTGCCGCGTTGGTGACAGCCCCACTCTGAATCAGGTCAATCACGCCATCCGAAAAAGCCCCGCCGTGTAAGCTAAGATTATGGCGCTGGCGCAGAAATTCCATCAGGGCTTCGGGAATGGTTCCCACACCCAACTGAACAGTCGCCCCATCCCGGATTAGTTCGGCCACATTAGCCGCGACTTGCCGCTCGATCGGACCGGCCACCAATGAAGGCACTTCCAAAAGTTCGCGGTCGCTTTCCACGATAGAGGCAAATTTCGCCGGAGCAGCCTGGGGTCCGAGGACAAAAGGCATGCGCTGGTTCATTTCGGCGATTAGGGGAATATTTAGCTCTAAAAGGGCTTCGGCCAGGTCGGCAGACGGGCCAAAGGAACACATGTCAAACTCGTTGGGCGGCGAAACCTGCAAAAAAGCAAGGTCCGGCCTGATAAGCCCAGCCCGCAGCAACCCCGGCACAGTGGAGAAGGAGGCGGGCAAATAATCCACCAGGCCCAAACGGCTGGCCTCCTTTAAAGCAGGATGAGGAAAGAAACTTTTAAGGTGAAGTTGGCCGCTCTGGAGCAAGTCGGGTGCGGCATACAAAGGAGTGGACGCGCCTACTCCCCGGTAGGTCAGGGCATAGATAGTCAGACCTTGCAAATTGGGCCGTCCGGCCCGTATCCCGGCCATTAAGCCCTCAACTAAAGTTTGCGGCTCGGCACAGGCCGAATGCAACAATACCTGACTGCCCGGCCTGATAAGTTCCAGGACTTCCTCCGACGAAGCGGTTTTCAATACTTCCCTCTTATAATTCTTGCTTGAACTGGCAACTTACCACTGGTTACTTTGCTTTTCCCTATTACACAAGCCGGTTAGCTTAATGGTTATGCTGGTGATGGGTGTCCGGGTAGTGTAAATGAGAGTGTGGTAGAGGCTCATGCCGGTGTCGGTGGTTATGACTGGCTCCTGATATTAACGCTGTACCACGCGAATGGGAGTGCTGGTGATGCGGGCCGTGTTCATGTTCATGCTCGTGTTCCAAACCTGCGTGGGCATGTCCATGACCGTGTTTTTCGGTTAAATGCAACCACAGGCCGGCTGCCATCAAACCACCTGCGACCAACAAAGCCCCACTCACCGATTCGCCTAGCACCAGGATAGACAGCGATGCACCAAAGAAAGGTGCAATGGAGAAATAGGCTCCGGTCCGGGCCGTACCCAAATGACGTAGACCAACTACAAACAATGTCAGGCTTATCCCATAAGCCAGGAAACCTGTTACCAATGCGCCAGTTAAATTCAATAGGGGCGGCCAACTCGCCCCCAGCAGAAAAGCCAGCCCTAAATTGACCAGGCCCGCCGATAAGCCTTTAATTGATGTTAGCCAGGTTGCATCTACCAGAGATACTTTGCGCGTAAGATTATTATCTATACCCCAGCACAGACAAGCCCCCAATATAGCGAGGGTCGGCCAGATTGCACCGAACTGAACGGCTTCGCCGGACGGCCAGCTTAAAACTAGCGCCCCGGCGACAATTGCCAGTAACCCCAACGCAATGCGGAAATCGAAGTTTTCACGGAAAACAAACCAGGCCAACAGTGCCGTAAATACGCCTTCTGCATTGAGTAGCAGGGACGCGCCTGACGCTGGCATACCGGTCAGGCCGAACATCTGTAGCACCGGGGCAATCACCCCACCCGCCAGGATAGCCCCGGTTAGCCAAAGCCATTCGCCCCGCTGTAATTGTACGCCAGGGGCGCGACTAAGCAGGCGGTACAACGAGAGGCCCAAACCGGAGCCGAGATATAACAATCCCGCCAGCAGCCAGGGGCTAACGCTGATAAGTAACCACTTGGCGAATGGAGTACCTGCCCCAAACAGTACGGCGGCACTTAAAGCGGGGAGTAGGCCGGGTTGTTGTAATATCTTACGCATCAGATTCAAGAAAAGTCCTGTATTAAAAGCAACTTTAAGAAAAGTACAACAAAATCCTCCAACGAAATTATAACACTGAAAAGAGGTGAGATTGAATTAAATAGCGCTAAAAGAGGCCGTACCCTAAAAGTATAGCCTCTCTAAAACTAACTTACCGTTAAAAAGTTACCAGAGCTATTACCGGGCGAGTTCAACTCCATTATGGGCTTTTTTACTCTTAGCGTGTTCTTCGACCAGCACGCCGGTTTGTTGGGCCAGGGTAAAGGCGCTACGCTCGGCCACCACTTTTTTGGTCGGTCCCAGGATAAGCAGCACTAGCATTATACCGTAGACCGGCAAGTGTCCGGCCAGTTCCACCCAACCCAGGAAGGGCAGGGTCAGGTTGAATGGAACCCAGGCAATCATTATGACCAACCGGGGCAAGGCTCCTGAAATCAGCAGTACCCCAAAGAGAAATTCGGTGATACCGGCTATATAAGTAAAAGTCAGGTCACTTATGCCGATACTGCCGCCCAGGTTAAAGTCAATCTTGTGAGTCAGGAAGTATTCCGCCAGGGCCGGATTGAGTAACTTTTCGGTTAGCGCGAGCAGTATCAGGCTAAGGCCGGTGGTCCAGCGAATAAGCGGGATAGCATAGCGGACCATGCTCCGGTTGGGATGGGTTTTGCGTTCCAGCAAAGCATCCACCGACAAAGGTCCACGCCCAAAGACATATAAGAAGAAAGCAATACCGATGACAAACAGGTGTTCCAGCAAGAAGACCGGCGCAATACCGATAAACGGTCCCAGCACCATCCCGGTCACGTACAGCCCAATCAGGCCCAGGGCGGCAATATCGGTAAAAACGCCGTAAATCAGGGCCAGGGCTATCAGGAACTCGGCCAACGAAAGCGCCCCACTCAGCAGACTGGGAGTCATTTTCAGGTTCGGGGCGAAAAGCTGAAGTTGAAATCCGTTGACCAGCAGGGGAACGGCCACATGAAAAGCCAGCAGCATCGGCAAATAGGCGTAAAGCTTCTGAAGGCGTTCCTCCTGAATACCGGCCAGGTTATTTTTGGCCGGTTTGTGGTCGAGGATCCGTTTCTGGTATTGCTGGTCGGCCCATTTTATCAAAACAAAAGCCACTCCGGAGATTACTACCGCTATCAGCACCGGCCAGCTAAAAATCAGCCCTAAATCTACCTTGAAGCCATTAGGGTCGTCCACGAACCATTTTTCGTGGGCCGAAGCAACGCCTGTCAGGTTTACCAGGCCAAAAACTGCTAATAACATTAAACTCACTCTCAGGAAATTCCGCGTCTTCATATATAAACCTTTATAAACCTTTTCTTGTTGTTATGCCCACTTCTTTTAACATTTTACACCTTAATTTAACTCTGTTGGGTGAAGGGAAAAGTTAAAACAGGTGAATATCTGGTAAAAGTTTTAATTTTCACAATCACAGATAGGTTTTGTTATTGGTGAACGTTCATTAGTCGTGGAAGATACATAGGTTTACTCCAGGAACCTGTTGACTTTGTTTCAAGCCAGTGCTACATTAAAGTTACGCCTCATAAATCAAACAGCAATCTTTTTACCCTAAATCGAACCATTTCAAGGTTGAAATTGGGTTTATTAAGCGTTGGCAATAAAACCAAAAGCGTTGTTCAATGATGAATAGGATGAACAAATCAAGAAGTGTTTACGAATTTGTTCATCAGGGTAGAGTACAAGAATGAGCCAGGCCACCAAACGTCACAAAGAAGTAAATATCCGCGATGTAGCCAACCGGGCCTTAGTGTCAGTCGGAACTGTTTCGCGCTCGCTTAATAACCGGCCCGGTGTCGAGCTGGATTTGCGCGAAAGAGTCTTGAAAGCGGCCAAAGAACTGAATTATCAGTTGCCTAAACGGGTTGAGCCTGCCGCACATAATACTTCCCGGCAAACCCACTGGTTTAATCCCAATGAAGCCA
>JAYSYV010000542.1:0-1696 GCA_043727245.1 Chloroflexota bacterium
ACCGAACCGGCCAGAAGTCGCTACCAGGCGCTCAAAGCCAATAGTCTTGAATACATTTATGAAGTAACCAATATAAGAAGCGCCCACGATACCGTACAGGGCTACCAGTATCCAATCGTGATAACCGCCCGTTACCTCTTGCCGGGCCTGGGCAAAAGTGTAACCCTGGCGGACCAGGATACCTTCAGCAATTCCCAGGTAAATCAATGTGCAGTAAAGGATTACCACGCCGGCTGCTACAAAGGTTAAGGAGAACTTAGCGAGGCGGTGGCTGTAGAGCGGTCGTTCGGCCATACGAGGCAGCACATACAGGCCAAGCGTCATCAAGGTCAGGGTTACTACCCCCACAATATTCATCTGGGCGTGGGACATAGGCAAAATAAGCTCCCCGCCTTCGCGAGCCTCATTTAGCCATTTGCTGGTAGAGGGCAGAATTTGAATAATACCCTGGCTGGTGCTGATAAACAGAAAGACCGACGACACCCCCAGGAAAACTCCCAGGTAGCGTTCTTTGGACTTTCCCAACCCCTTCTTGAGAGTCAGCAGCACATTTATAATAAAAGTCCACATGCCTATAGCCATCAGGCTGCCCATTATGGCGATTGGCAGAGGATGCCAGATACCCATCTGGTCCTTGGCGGCATTGGCCGTGATGCCTTGAGAAATGACCTTATCACCTTCTATAAAACCAAGGGTGATAAGGGTCAGCCAGAAGCCGAAAACTCCTATAAAGAGTGTAACAAAAGAGAAATTTGCCAGGCGAACTGAGTGAATCGGGTGTCCCACAATACGGGGCAGGAAGTAATAGACAAAGCCCATGAAGGCGAAAATGACCCCACCGACCAGATTCATATGGGCGTGGGAAGCCGGATCAATCAGTTGACCGGCTGCGCCAGTCTTATAAAGCCAGTCCAGTGACCAGGGCAAGACCTGATATACGCCCTGTAGCGTACCAATCAAAAGGGCGATAGAGGCGACCAGGTGGAACTTAGCCGAGAATTTTTCCAGGGCGTTACCGGTCCGGCGGCCCTGCCAGATGGTCAAAACAACATTTGTTACATACAGCCAGTAGCCCAGACCCATCGAAGATGCCGTAATTGCTTCGGGGAATTTGTGCCAGAACCCAACCATATCCTTGGCCTGTTCGTAGGTGTAGCCCTGGTGAACTAAATTTCCTTCGGCTAACCCAATCGGAATCAGGGCACTGTAGAAGCCTATTACCCCGCAAGCGGTAAACCAGAAGGAAACATTACATAAGGTCTGGCTGAACATGGGACGCTGGATAATCCGAGGCAACAGGTAATAAGTAATACCGGCAAGCGCAACTGTGCCGCCCAGCACAACATTTATATGGGTCAGTCCCAGATTGGTGATAAGGTGGCCGCCGTAATCGGCATCGCGCAGCCACTCGGCCATCCAGGGAAGGCGTTGGAGTACGCCGTGAATGGCGGCCAGCCCTAGCGCGATAGCCTGGACTATGACGAACTTTATCAGAATCGAATCGTCTGAGAGCCGTTTGCCATCCGGGCCGATATTATTGGTATTGTAAAGTACCCGGTTGTTATTGGGGACGAACAGACGTGGCCGGGCCTTTTTGACCGTTTTTTCCGCAGTTGACATGATGAAAACCTACCTTGTTTTGAGGGGCCACCACACCGGGCAACCCTGGGCGTAACCTGCTATAGCACCAGGCGAC
>JAYSYV010000543.1:0-1693 GCA_043727245.1 Chloroflexota bacterium
GGCTGGATTGTTGCCCCTGAATCAGTCATCGGAGATATTGCCCTGGTTTCGTTGAGCAACGTAGTTGTTCCGGTCGGTATCGCCCAGGAAGCCGCCGCGATTGCCCTCGAAATGGGTGATGAAGATGTTATGGCCGCCGTGGCAATATTGGAGCAGCGCCGCAACCTGATTCTGGACGAACTGAGCGGATTACCTGTAATGCGGCCCGCCGGGGGTTGGTCCCTATTGATTGACGGGCAACCGCTGGGTCTAACCGGGGCCGAAATGTCGCAACGCCTCTTTGAAAAAGGCCGGATTGCGGCAACCCCGATGGACGGCTGGGGCGAAATAAACGGAGCGCGTTTTGTGCGTTTCGTCTTCTCCAACGAGCCGCTTGAACGTTTGCAAGGCATTGGGGCAAAAGTCCGCACTGCCTTGTTATAACGTTATTCTACCGCCCGGCTGGAACCTGCCGGGCTGCCCGGATAATCAAGGCCAGCCGCTCGACCCCTCTTTCAATTTGCGAAACCGATGGCTGCGAGAAGTTCAGCCGCAAGCAATTGCGGCCACTGGTCGCATCGGTATAAAAAGCCGGACCTTTGACATAAGCCACACCAGCCTCCAACGCCTTTAACAAAAGACTCTCGGCATCCAGTCCTTCCGGCAGTTGCAGCCAGAAAAACATTCCGCCTTCCGGCTCATTCCAGATTGCCCCGGTAGCGTCCTGGTGAGTCCGCAAAGCCTCCGCCATCGCTGCTTCCTTCTGGCCGTAAACTTCTATTACCTGCCGGATGTAGCGCTCCATTGCCCCATTTTGCAGCATTTCGAGGATAATGTACTGGGTCAGGGCCGGTGAACAAAGGTCGGCTGACTGCTTGAGTATTACCAGACGCCGCAAAAATTCGGGATTACCGACCACATAGCCGGTCCTCAAACCGGGAGCCAGGGTCTTGGAGAAAGTCCGCAGGGTGATAACTCGCCCGCTCCGGTCCAGGCTTTTAAGGGAAGGCAGTAGTTCGCCATGGAAGCGCAGCCGGCCGTAAGGGTCATCCTCGATAATCAAAAGGTCTTCTCGCTCGGCCAGTTTAATCAACTCCTGGCGACGTTCCACGCTCATGCATACCCCCGCCGGATTCTGAAAAGTCGGAACCGTATACAAAAATTTGGGAATGCGGCCTTCTCGCTTCAACTCGACCAGTTTCGCTTCCAGTAAATCAATCTTTAAGCCCTGCCCATCCATTTCAACCGCTTCATAACGCGGCTGGCGCAGGCTAAAAGCCTGGATAGCCCCCAGGTAAGAGGGAGCTTCCACCAGGACCGTATCGCCCGGCCCAATCAAAAGCTTGCCCAGTAATTCCAGAGCCTGTTGTGACCCGGTAGTCAGGATAACATTTTCAATTCCGTCCGGGCATTCAATTCCTTCTCCGGCCAGTTGCTCCACTAGAACCTGCCTTAATTCGGTTAGACCCTCGGTAGTGCTGTACTGTAAAGCTTGCTGGCCGTGGGCAGACATTACGCGGTTCATGGCCCTTTCGTATTCGGCCACTGGAAAGAGCGCCGGGTCGGGCAATCCACCGGCAAAAGAAATCATATCTGGCCGGGCGGTCAGCTTAAGCAATTCTCTTATATCGGAAGCCTGGGCATTTTTAGCTGTTTCACTCAACCACCGTTCGGTATTCATCGGGCCTTGTTCCTCCATCCTGGTTACAAATTG
>JAYSYV010000544.1:0-1692 GCA_043727245.1 Chloroflexota bacterium
CTGTCAACTCTTTTAAGACGGGTTATCAACCTATCTGGGAACAAATCCACCGACACGCTGGGCAACCTGGCGACCGCCCTGGAGCCACTGGTTACAGACGTGGCGGCCAGACTACTGGTGACCAACCCGGAGCCGGGAGCGTACACCCTGGAAGAACTCTTGAAAGAACCGCGTCTGGTCAGGCTGGCCCTACCGATAGCCAATAACCCCAGGATTTATCCTATTATCGGCCGTCTGGTCCTGGCCCAGTTCACCTATGCGGTCCTTTCCCCGGCCTGTAACCGTAACATCTTCAAGCTGATCGCGGTGGACGAAGCCCGTTTCTTCATCACGGACAACGTTGCTAACGGCATGGCCCAGGCCAGAAGTAATAATGCCGGGTTCGCTCTTAGTTTCCAGACCCTTACCCAGGTCAGAGATGAAACCCTGCTGGATAACATCTTTGCTAACGCCGGGTCCAAACTGGTTATGGGCAAGGTCTCAGATAAAGACGCAGAGCGGTACAGTCGTCTTTTCGGCACTATAGAACTGCCCTATGTGTCGCACAGCCTTAACCAGAACCAGGGCGTTAACCGAAATAGTGGCAGCAGTTACAGCCGGGGTCTGGAATTCGAGATGATGTCTACCGGTGCGACCGGCCAGGAGTCCAGAACCACCCGATCAAATAGTTCTGGGCGAAGCACCAGTTCCGGGAGTAGCCAGGGCACCAACCTTTCAACCAGGTTGCGGCGGCGGTATCTGGACAGCGAAGTACGCGAGCTAGAGCAGCGTCACGCCATCATTGAGAGCAGCGACGATCAGGGCCAGCAATGGTTCGCCCAGGTGGTGAATATGGACTTCCACTCGGTTCAAGAAATTGAAAAACAAATTAGTGCGCAGATTGCCGCCCTGGTTAAGAAATCCGGCAAACGGACTGCCAGATTAGAAGCGCCTGTTGAAATTGTTTCTCAGAGTGATAACCGGGTTGGGGAACGGGTGAGAATTAAAATCATACCAATATCTTCACCGCCCGCGCCTGCACCTGTAGAAACGGTCGCGGTCACAACTCCCCCAGTAGAAGTCATACCTATCGCGGCAGCACCCGAACCACCACCAGCCCAGGTGGTACCGCAACCGGAAGTTATTACAATTCCGAGTAATGAACAGCCTGGCCCTGTTAAACAACTCCTGGCTACCGTGAATATTCCGGCCGACCAGGTTGACGAGATAGCCGGTCTAATCCAAACAAATGGCCGGACGCTGGCTGACCTTAACCGCCTTGTAGATTACGCAAAGCATAAAGAGCCTGATGATCCTGGGCGGCTGGTAGTTTCAATGGTCCAGAAAGATAAATACCCGGCAGTAATTACGTCCAATCGAAAAGCCAGCCACATTAAGAGAACCTGAAATAGCTTATGCCGAAGTCACCAACCAGAGCGAAAGTTGTAACCGAACGGGATTTAAAGATTATGCAGCTATTAGGTACCGATGGAGTATCAAACCTGAAAACTATCCAGGAAAGATTCTGGCCCCAGGCTAAAGTACAGACTTGCCGGGACCGGCTGACTCAGCTTGAGAAGGCCGGGTGGCTGGAAAGCCATTTCGTTGATACGAGGGGTAAAAAAAACGAACTGGTTTTTACCCTGACGCCAAAAGGAGCCAAACAGCATTTTAGCCAGGTGGAGCGCAAATTCATGATTACGAAACTGCCCG